>JACMMZ010000117.1 GCA_014378775.1 Pseudobdellovibrionaceae bacterium | reverse complement strand
TTGATGCAAAATTTTAATATTAAGTTGATCAGGCCACCAGTCGGCATTGGTTTGAGCTCCTGCTTTGGTTTGTGTGTGTACGGCGCCTATGAATGGGCATTTGCCTGCTTCAGTTTCCATAAATCTCCCTTTTTAAGTGATCTCGACTTCAAAAGGTTAGATTCGTTGTATAGATCAATCAACTCAGCAATGACTTAGATGATTGCGTCATCGAATAAATCGATCAGGTCTGATTATTCCAATTCTTTTTTATCTTGCTCGTGGTGATCCGCAATAGCCTCGCGGCGCAAATAGGGGGAAATCCAAATTTTTTCAATGATGGGATAAGAGGCCACGATCGGCAGAATCACGATGGCGCCTTTGATTCCGCCGATTAAACCGGCCGCAATCAGAGTTAAAAAAACCAGAAAACTGGAGACTTTCATTTTCTTTCCGTAAACTAAGGGGATGAGCACGTAGTTTTCAATCAAGTGATAAAAAATGTACAAACCAAATACGATCCAGGGCGTGTTGCTTGAAACTTCGGTGGCAAAAAGCATCGCCGGAATCACGGCTAAAACAAACCCTAACACGGGAAGGATATCTAAAATCCCGGCCAAGGCGGCTAATAGCGGTGCACTGGGAACTTTCAATGCCAAAAGCACGGCTAATGCAAAAACAAAAGAAAGTGCGGATGTTATAAATTGTCCGATGACATAAGCCGAAACAATTTCGGAGGTTTCTTGACAGGTTTGTTCAATTTTTTTTTGTGTCGCGTGATTAAAATAAGTGGTGATCCATTTGATCATGCGGGGACCATCAGACAAAAGATACACCGCCAAAATAAATATCAAAAATAAATCACCAAATCCACCCAGCACCACATTTCCTGCACCCAGGATATCTTTGACGTGATCCGCTTTCGGCGTCAGGGCTTCTTTGGTCGTATTACGCGAAATAATATTTTTGAGTGGATTATCTGAACTCAGATTTGATAAGATTTCTGAACGAAACTCCGGTATCCGCTCAACAAATGCCACACCTTCTCGGTAAACACTTGGTACAATCGTCATCACCACCATTATGACCGAAAAAGCCAAAGATAATGTCACCATCCCGATGGCGTATTTTCGGGGGACATTTTTTTTAATTAGCCAACGAAGTGGTTTCTCTAGAGCGACAGAAAGTAAAATGGCCATGATCAAAGGTAAAAAAAGCGGACTTAGGATTTCGCAGGTTTTGACCAAAAGTAAAACACCCAGAATAGTGATGATGGTTGAAACGGGAAGTTTGATCTCAAGTTTTTGATTCTCTGTAGCCATAGAGCTCTCCGGGTTGAATCTTTTACTATAGTGGTCAAATGATCCAAGTCAAAAAAAACCATTATTTTATTTCGCAAGGTGTAGAGAATTACCCGATCAGGATGAGCTACTTTCTCAGTTCGACTAAAATATCCCAGCCAAATTTTTCGAGTTTTGCTTCACCGATACCGTAGATTTTCTTAAGATCATCTAAAGTTTGTGGATTTTTTTGAGCCACATCCCTCAAGCTTTTATCGGCTAAAATAACAAAGGCCGGAAGATCCAACTCAAGTGCTTTTTCTTTTCGCCAACGACGAAGGGTTTGAAAGCGCGCTTCTTGCTCCGGCGTCAGTAATGTTTTGTCCAAGGACTGTTTGGTTTTTTTAACCAGGGATGCAATTGAAGACTTAATGGTTTTGGCAAAAGTCATTTCGATTATTTTTCGTTTCGATTGGGGATCACAGGAATCACAGTGCCCACATTTTTTGAGTCGCTGCGAATCTTTATAGTAGGTTAAAATTTCGGCATGACGACATTCGCTGGTTTCCGAATAGGCCACCAAGGCCTCAAGATTTTTCCATTTAAGACTTTTTATGGGACCAGAAGCGGTGGAGTTTTGAATAAAATAAGATTGAAGACCTTTATCTTTTTTCGAATAAAGCATCAGACAAGTCGAATCTTTTTCGTCTCGGCCAGCGCGCCCCATCTCTTGGTAAAGTGAATCGATATTAGCCGGCATTTGATAATGCACCACTAAGCGGACATCGGGCTGATCGATTCCCATACCAAAGGCATTGGTGGCGACTAAAATACGTAGATCACCCCGGGCGAAGGCTTCTTGGGTTTCCGCGCGCTCTGAGATTGGAAGACCCGCATGATAATGTCCCACCTGATTGAACCGAGACTTTAATTCTGCCGAAAGCCCTTCAGTAACTTTCCGCGTTCCGCAGTAAATCAAAATACGCCCTTCGGGAAATTGTTTCAATCCTTGCAAAAGCCAATTGGTTTTTTCTTCTTCATTTGTGCAGGTTTGCACTTGGTAATAAAGATTCGGCCGGTAAAATCCGTGAACCATTCTTTCCGGTTTAACCAATTGAAGATTTCGAGCAATGTCATCTAACACGGTGGGTGTGGCCGAGGCGGTTAAGGCTAATATGGGAACATCCGGCCGAAGTGTTTTTAAAATTTTAAGTTCCGCATATTCTGCTCGAAAATCGTGTCCCCACTGCGACACACAGTGCGCTTCATCGACGGCAAAAAGCGCAATATCTTTTTGCATGATCCATTTTTGAAAGCCTTCTTTTTGAACGCGTTCAGGCGAAAGATACAATAAATAAGCGCCGCCTTGATTAATTTGATTAAAGATTTCCCGTTTTTCGGAATCTGACTGGCCTGAATAAAGACAACCGGCGGCGATTCCTTTTTTACGAAGATTCAGTACTTGATCTTTCATCAAGGCAATCAACGGAGAAATAACAATGCCTAATTTATTTTGATGCGAAACGGGAAACTGGTAGCAAAGTGATTTTCCGCCGCCGGTCGGAAGAACAGCTAACGCGTCTTTTTTTGCCAGCACCGCATTTATAATATCAAGTTGGCCAGTTCGAAAACCGGAAAGCTGAAATATTTTTTTAAGATGTTGTTCTAGCATGGCCACTTCTTTTCAATCAGATACTGTCAGAGTCGGACTGGTATTGCAAGATCGGGCCTAACAAGTTCCCAAGCCTCGTCGATAGGTCAGCGGCGCGTTGAAATAAAGGTAATTTTTAATTTTAAATTCTTAATCGGAAAGAACCGAGCAGGAAAGTTTTTTGTTCACTTCAGCTTCGGCAATATCACTGTACTTAAATTTGTAATCGACGCTAAATGTTTTCGACCGAGAAACCATCGTTTTCAATAAGGCGTTTGAAAGCGTTAAACCAAAGCCCCAATTTTCGTACCACGTACTGTAATCAGTTTTATCATATGGTTTTGGCACCACAGTTTCTAAAAAAACTGCATCATCAGCGATACTGAAATAGCCTGCGCAAAGCTCCGATGAAACTTGATAAATGGCCACCGTGCGCTCTTCGGTCAGAAGAAACTGTAAAGTTTCTTTATCGGTGGTTCCCGTACATTTGAAATAAGTAGTAGCTTCGGCACGAAGACTCAACAAGGTAGAGGTTAAAATCATCGCACTTAAAAACTTTATCATCATAAAATCCCCCTGAGATATATGGCTGTTTATTCAAAAGGGGAGCATAATCGATATTTCAGTTCTTTGGCAGTATGTATTTTTTTGACAGGTAAAAAATATAAAAAAGGCGCGAGTTTTCTCTTTCCTTAGTTATTTTTTACGAATAATTGTATCCAATGAATATTTTCCTGCTCCGGTGAAAATGAACATCACGCTGGCCGTAAAATAAAGTAAAGCCATTTCTTTTTTTGCAAACGGATCAGCGTTGTGAACCACAAAAGCCGCCACGCCCATGGTGAAAGCGATAAAGCTTGCAGATATCCGGGTAAAGAGTCCAGAAGCCAATAAAAGAGCTCCGATAAATTCACTTAAAGCGGCAGCCCAAGCAAAACCGATCGCAAAGGGAAAACCCATGGATTCGACGCCAGAAATAAGTTGTTGCGGTGGAGGTATTTTTCCTAGTCCATGTGAAAAAGCCATAGTCAAACCTACGAATAGACGAAATAGAAAAAGCCCCAAGTCTGAATTATATAAAAAATTTTTCATGGAAGGTGTCTCCTGTTAACTTAATTAAACAGGGATATTTGAATGTGATCAACCAGAATAATTACTGTGGAAATAGATTCACCTGCGGTATCAATTGCTTTACAATCGAAGGGCCTTGCCAGCGTAATTCAGCTACCGAATAACCGGCATTTTCAAAGTATTCGATTTTAACATTGTAAAATTGGCCACCCGTTAAAAATACTGGCGCTGAGGCATCTTCAGTAGCCGCATGAAGCGTCCAATTATCAATAATCGCAGGAGCACTTAAGTCATCAAACCACATTCTGACCCCGTCGTCAGTCCGCGTATAAAACGTATAGGACCCCGTCGTGGGAATATAAATTCGACCGGTCCAACGAATCCCGAAGTAAAGCGGTTGTCCTAAATTATTTGTTCCGGTCGACCAATCGAAATAAACTTGAGAATCGATACGTTGACCGAACAATCTTTCAAAGGGATCACCAATAGTGCTGGTGTTCCACGGGACTGAACTCGGGTTAGCCACACCAAAATCATAGTATGAACCTAACAATCCAGGCCCTTTAGGATCCGCTGCCGGAATTGCGGTGGCCGACGAAACAGTGACCGAGGTAGCTGCACTTCGAACCCCAAAAGTTGCGGTCAACTGAGCCGTTCCGTTAGTACCAGAACTGACGGTTCCCACCAGCGCTTGACTAACGCCGGCATTATCCGTGGACCACGTCACATAGTCCGTCATCTCTAAAGCGAAAACATAATTGTTAATATCTGTAAAATTTCCATAAACTTGAATAGCTTGAGACTGGCCCGGTCCCATTTTCAAATTTAATTTGGTTAAAATTAGTGATGTCAGGGTGGCAGGTACTATTGTTACGTCAGCTTTTTTAGTGAACCCATTAAACACGCAGGTAATCTGGGCTTTTTGAATCGCCGTTCCGGTATAATTATTTCCCAAATTTCCAAATTTATCTATGGTGGCAATCGGATTATTCGAGGTGCAGGTGGTTTTTGAAGCAACATCACCGGATGCACCCGTGCTACTATTAGACCCAATCAGTTTAATTTTAAATGATTGGCTTTTGGGAACAATAATGGCTTCCGGCGAAATCGCGAAGGTGTCATAATCGCTGGAAGGCGCTAATCCACCACCTTGTTTTGCGCAGGCCAAGAAAAAAAAGAATACCATCATATTGACTGCGTTGAGAATTTTCATATTAAACCGATCGGCATAAATCGATTAAGAGTTTAACGTATTTATCCAAGCTGGTGTCTAAATCCCAATTTGGGACACTAATCATTAGACAGTTGAGTAAGCTCAAAGCCATGAGGTTGGTTTTAGTTGCGCCCTGATTTTGCATATCAGTAGTTATGATCAAATACCTACTTTTATTTTTCACGGGATTTTCTACGATTTGTCACGCCAATCAATCCCAGCCTATAGACGTGCGTGAGCGAGGACTTATCGCCGTGATCAACTTAGCTGCGGGTCGCGGTCAACCTCGTTCGCTGAAAACTAAAATGTATGTGGCCGAAGAAATTCAAGCATTCAGATTAATCGAGCAAAAGTCTCGTGATCATTACGGAAAAGTTATTTTTCTCTTTCGTGAAGAAACTAACGAAGTTAATTTTTTAAAAACCTTAGAAACGATGGCTTTAGACCCGGAAATAAAAACGATCGATATGATTCTCTATGCTCACGGACACAATGCTGATCCAAAATATGCGGAAGGCGCACCCGCGCTTGGATTATACAACCCCCAAGGCCACTTCACAAGATCGGACTTATTAGGCCCCGAAGTTAAAGCTGTCGCTCGCGGAAAACTTCGTATGCTGTACTTGGAATCTTGTTGGGGTACGACGCAAAGTCAAGATTGGCTCAACGCCGGATTTCTATCAGTGGCCGGATCAAAATTAGTCGACGGCAATCATGCTATCGATTTAAAACGTTTCTTAAAAAAATGGCTCTACGGGGAAACTTTTGGAAACTCCATTAATTTTGGCAACAAAAATATTTTTGGAAAAGTGCTCGACCGCATGGTCAAAGGCGATAGCACTAAGGTTCCGCTTGGAGCTTTAGACCTTACCATCGATCAAACTTACTTTGATTAAATCTGAGATTTTTTTTAGCCTTTAGGCCTGACCTTAGTTGGGTCTTTTAAATAACTTCTGAGATAATGTAGCAAATTCAGTTACCCTAGTTGCATGATGAAGTGTTTTCTCGTTTGTAATGTAATGTCTTTTATAATTACTGTTCAAGCCTTAGCTGCCGCTAAAACCTTGGCCGATCAAATTGATCCCCAAACTTATTTTGCCCGGAACTCACCGGTACTCAACATAGCCCTGATTGATTATGGCCGGGAGCACACTCCAAATCAGTTAACTGATATAAAAAATCTGCTCGAACAAAGATTTTACTTAGCTACTAATCAAATGCTTCAGCTCAAGGTCAATTTAGTAAAATCTCTCCCTTACAAACATCAACTTATAAATTATCCCAGTTACACCAAAGCCAACATCACCGATCCTGCGCGTTTGCAACGGTTATGGTATTACGATTTCATCAACGCCGGAATCCTCAGTGAAGTGTACGAAGCCGTGATTCAGACTGAATCTCCGCGGCGGCTCGATTATATAGATGCCATTGCTACAGTGACGGGCGCCCAGTTTGATGGTTTAGGCTATGCCTACGGCCGCGTGGGTGTAACAGAAAGCCCCCGAGAAATAGCTTGGGGTTTGTCCGACGGGGGCTATACTGATTTTGTCACAACCGGCCAAGCCGTGGATGAACTTATTCACGAAATCGGTCACACCTTATTTTTAGATCACGCCGCTTCCCAATGCCAAAGCTCCGCCATGAATTTTGAGCAGCAAGCGGCCTGTTGCGAAGCCTCACCGAATAAAAACGATGTCATGAGTTACTGCCGCGACCGCGACGCGGTTAACGACACCGCCATCTTTTTTGGATTTCAGGCCTGTAATTTAAGAAATATTAAAAATAAAATCATCCCGGCAATGCTTAAAGGCGGTGCCTGGAATATTCCCGATCTGGAAGAGTGTAAATAAAGCTGAAGAAATGGTGCCTCGGGCCGGACTCGAACCGGCACGTACGTGAGTACACAAGATTTTGAGTCTAGCAAGTCTACCAATTTCATCACCGAGGCACGGCCATATAATGGTTTTAAATGACTTTACGAAGCCCGATCATAATGACAGAGCGGACTAACATTCAAGTATTTTTTTCAGGCTTGTACATAAGATTCGTCACTTTTTGAGGGTCCGAACTTTCGGCTGCGAATTCTGAATTCAAAAAGTGCGGCGCTATATCTTAATCAATTCACGGTGTTAGTTAAAATGAATCATCTGATCTAGGTAGCGACTTTTATTGGCACTCTGGTTGCTATAGATCTAGGTGTACAAAAGAATGTTTTTTTAATCACGGGGAGTGTTTATGAACTATTTGAAACTTCATTTATTAGTTATCTTGGCGATGACGTCGGTAGCACAAGCTCAAGTTTCGGCGGACTCGCTGAACGCAGAAGTCGATGCAGACATCGATCGTATGTATTCGCCGCCAACGATTCGGTCGACTCAGCCGACAACGGTGCAAACCGTAATTGTGTCACCACGCCAATCCAGCCAACAGTCATCGGTGCAAAAACAACCGATCACGGTGGTGGAAGCGTCTCCTTTATCAGCTTCGAATGCCGACTCAATTCGTAAGAATCGTCAAGAAGAAGAGATGCGGACAGAAACACGCATCGTTGAAAAATTAGAGTTAAGTCGTATGGAAGACGAGAAAAAACGAGCTCAAGTTTTATTTGGCGACAAATTCGACGCTTTAAATAACAGAGAAAATGTAGCTCCGCATACTGATAACGTCTATCCCATCGTAGTTCCATCTTCACACGTTGAAGCACAGCCGATCATCATCCAACGAAATGATTCGATTTCTCGTGGTGATGTGGCGCAAGAAGTTCGTGCCGCTTTGGACGAAGACAAAGCTACATCTGACGAATCAACGGGTATGTTTGAGAAAAAATATTTCTCTGCACAAGCTGGTATTCCTCAGTATGCGGATATGGCCGCGATTCAAGGAAATTATTCTTTTGGATTTGGTTTAGGTACGTCGAATGATTTCTTGCTAGTGGAAGGTGGTTTCATTTACTCGAACTACCGAATTGCGAATGCAAGTTACTTGTATAATGCGGGTTCTGACAATGCTCCTTATTATATCGGCGGATACGGAAACTTCATCATGAATCAATACCAAACATACCTTGCTACTAAGTTTCAAATTATGTCCGGTACGATTCGTCCAACTTTAGGTGGTATTTTAGCTTATTCTTACCGAACTTACGTGACTGATTCGTACACAGCAATGGGTGCAGCTGGCACAAAAACTGGTACATCAGGAGCAATCGACTTTGGTATTACAGCAGGGGTTGATATCGCTTTAACCGAAAGATTTGCTATCGGCGCGGATTTAAAATACATGTTTAATATATCGAGTAACATCAACGGAGATACACAACCAGGGGCGACTTCTCCTGAGAAATTAAATTACTACTTGTTAGGTATCTCAGCTAAGATGGCGTTTTAATCTTAAAAACTACCACCGCTATTTTCAAAAAAAGAGCTGACTCCCAGAGTCGGCTCTTTTCATTTGAGAAATAGTGTTGTTTGATCAAACCATGAAGATTTTTTTTACTTTCATTTTATTTTTTAGTTTTTTTACCCAAGCCCAGTCGACCTCGTCAGGTGTCGCGATCAACGAAGTTCTGTTTGAAATGAACAATGAAGTTTGGACAACTTACGATTTTAAACAATTTGTTAAAGCTAAAAATAAAGTGCAGCTTAATCCTGAACTGATGAAACTGGCTGTGGATGATCGGGATCTGTTTGTGATGACACGATTGTTACTTCGTCAAATCACGGACGCCATGAGTTCCGCGGAACTGGTTAAATACAGCGTGATAGCGAAAATAAAAGATACCGAGGAATCTGAAGCGGCCGAAATTCACCGCCTCAACACCATTCGCGAAAGCGATGATTCGCGGTATCGGCAGTTGATTTCAAAAGATAAGTACGAGATGTGGATGAATTATATGAAGAAAAAATATAACTTCACCGCTCAGTAGTTTTATGCACCACTGTCGTTTTTCAACTTTACATGACCGAACTCAAATCGAGAAACTTTTTAAACGCGTACGAGACGGCATGAAATCCACAGCACTGTTTAATTGGTCTGATCAACAGATCAGCCAAGAGTTACTCCTGTCTGATTTTTATTTAAATGCAGATTCGGACGGATCGGTGCAGGGATTCATAGCTCATCGCGTGAATACCGATTTTGTCGAGATCATGGCATTAGGGACGGATCCATCAAAAATAAAAAACGGTTTAATGTTGTTACTTTTGAATAACTTTGTACAAAATTTTAGCAACCAAGGGCTTGAAGTGACTTTAGAAGTACACGAACAGAACCAGCCTGCAATTTCTCTTTATCTTAAATGTGGTTTTAAACGCATTCGAAATCGGCCCTCGTATTATAAAGATGGTGGAGCCGCTTTGGTTATGACCTTTTTGTCTTAATTGTTGCCAAATTCAGCGCGCTTTGCTAGGCTGCAGAGGAATTGGGCCACAAGCCCAATTTTTTTTTGTTTAAAGGGCATTGTTTTTTAAAAGGAAGCACTTAATTTGGAACCATGGTTTGAAAAAGTACATCAAATAGCCTTCGATGTCGCATTAGGTGCGGGTTGTGAATTGTACGATTTAGAAATCATCGGATCCGGAAAAGATCGCGTTGTCCGCGTTTTTATCGATAAAGCTGACGTAGGCGTTGGTATAGTAGATTGTTCCATCGTATCCAAAGGTCTTAACGATCTTTTAGATACTGAAGACATTATCCCTGGCGGCGAATACAACTTGGAAGTTTCCAGCCCCGGTCTAGATCGTCATCTTAAAACTGAAGAACATTTTAAAAAAGTAATTAATAAAAAAGTAGCGATTCAACTTTCTCAAAATTTGGGAACACTCGGAGCCGTCGATCCAACAATAAAACCCACAAAGAAATTTGAAGCGGAATTATTAGAAGTCGAAAATGCGCATATTGTTTTCCAAATTAAAGATGAAAAAGTAAAAATCCCAATCAATGTTGTCGAAAAAGCAAAACTGGTTTTCGAATTTAAGCAGCAGTCAAAAAAGAGGTAATTATGGCAGAGAATTTACTTACAGATTTAGCAAAAGTGATTGATCAAGTCGGTCGCGATAAAGGGATTGATAAAGAAATTATCATCGACGCTGTAAAACAGGCCATGCTGGTAGCGGCTCGTAAAAAATTCGGAACTTACCGTGAAATCGAAGCGCAATATAACGAAACAACCGGCGAAGTCGAATTGTATGAATTCAAAGAAGTCGTGACCAAAGAAAAATTTGTCGACGAAGAAGTTGAAATCACTTTAGAAGAAGCTTTGGTTTTAGATCCCGGGGCTCAATTAGACGATTCAATCGGGATCAAATTAGATTCGTCAGATTTAGGTCGGATCGCGGCTCAAACCGCGAAGCAGATTATCTTGCAAAAAGTTCGCGATGCGGAACGCGATATAATTTTCTCTGAATTTGAACAACGAAAAGGCGAAGTCGCTTCAGGCATCGCTCGTCGAGTTGAAAAAGGCGCTATCATTGTCGATCTTGGCCGTACGGAAGCCCACATTCCTCCACGTGAACAAATCCCTGGCGAAATTTTTAAGCCCGGAGATCGTATTCAAGGGTATTTGTCTGAAGTTCGTCAAACGACGCGCGGTCCACAGATTATCATGTCTCGTGCAGACGAGCGTTATTTAGTAAAATTATTTGAAATGGAAGTTCCCGAAATTTATGACGGCGTGGTGGAAATTATGGCGGCCGCTCGTGAGCCAGGGCAAAGAGCTAAAATTGCCGTGACATCAAAAGATCCTTCGGTTGAACCGGTGGGAGCTTGCGTCGGCATGAAGGGTTCTCGCGTACAGAACATCGTGCAAGAACTTCGCGGTGAAAAAATTGATATCGTTTTATGGAACGAAGACGTAACCCGTTTCGTTTGTAACGCCTTGGGACCTGCGGAAATCTCAAAAGTTTTCTTAGATGAAGAAAATAAAGAAATGGAAATTGTAGTTCCAGATTCTGAGCTCAGCAAAGCCATCGGTAAGCGGGGTCAAAACGTTCGTTTAGCGGCCAAATTAACCGGATGGAAATTAGATATTATATCTTCGTCTTCAGCACAAGCTCGTACGGCTGAATCAATTTTCAATTTAATGTTAATTCCGGGTATGAACGAAACGATGGCGCAAAATATTTTGCAATCAGGTTTCGGATCATTTCAGTCTTTAGCCACAACTACTCCGGAAGAAGTTATGACGATTCCTGGATACGACGATCCTGACAAGGCTAAGAAATTAATTTCTGAATCGGCGGATCTAGTTAAATCGTACAAAGAAAAAGGAATTCCGGTCCCAGTGTCGCCTCAGGCACTTGCATTAAAAGAAAATGCCGGAAGCATGAAACAAAAAGCGGAAGAACAGTTGAAAGCTGAACTTTCAAAGTTAAGTACTCAAGAAGAAAAATAGAATAAGGACAAAATTGCGTGAGTAATCCAAAAGTATTTGAGTTTGCAAAAGAAATCGGAATGACCCCCTTGGCTTTGATGGATAAAATCAAAGAGTGGCAAATCCCCGTTAAGAATCACATGGCCGAATTAGAGCCTGATCTCTTAGCGCAAATTAAATCGAAACTATCGGGCCCATCCGACACGACAGAGGCCAAGCCGAAAAAAACGGTCGCTAAAAAACCGGCGGCCCCGAAAGCCCCGAAAGCCGCAGCCAAAGCGGCAACGATTCAAGCTCCGGCTAATAAAACCGCAGCTAAAGCGGTCACAATTAAAAAAGCCGAAGTGGTTGAAGCAGCTCCAGTTGTTGATGCCAGCGCCAAGTCTTCGGTTATTCGTCGTAAAACAAAAGAAGCTGAACCTGTTGCTGAAAAAACTAAAGTGGTTGAAGCCTCGAATGAAGCTCCAATCGTTGAAAAAGTTGTTGCGGCAGAAAAAACACCTGACGCTATTGTTAAAAAAGTAAGTGCGGAAACAGTTTCTGAAACACCCGCACTCAATAATGAAAGTAAAGCAACTGAATCAGTTCCCGTTGCGGCCACAGGGCCAACTGTCGCACAGCCCGTTGTACCCGCGCGTAAACGTGAAGTTGCTATCGGCGGAAGTGGTATTTCAAGTTCGGCTAACATCGCCAAACGAAACATCATTGGTCGAATGGATTTAAGCCGCGTTCAATCTCCGAATGGTCCATCACAAGGTGGCCGTCCTATGAGTGGTCCGCGTTCCTACCAGGGAAATAGTCCCGGTGGACAACAAGGTGGCTACCGTCCCGGAGGTGCTCCTGGAGCTCCTGGCGGCGGATTTAATAACAACACCGGCGGTGGATTTAATAATCGTCAGGTTGGATCAACTCCGGCTGGCCGAAATATTCGCGCAGGCTTTGTTGCAGCGGCCAACTCAATGCCGGACCCTATACAAGACGCTTACAACGACGCTGCAAAACGTGATCGTGATTCAAAATCTAAAAAATTTAGTAATCCTACCGGTGGATTAACGGCTAAGGAAAAAGAAGCAGCGGAACTTTTAACAAGTTTCAACGCGGTCGAATTCCGTAAGCGCGAAATGGTTTTTCAACCTCGTAAAAAACAAAGCACGCTGAATCGTGAATCGATGAAAACGCAACTCACTCAGCCCAAAGCTTCAAAGCGAGTTTTAAAAGTAAATAATAAAATGAAATTAGTTGATGCTGCAGAAGCTATGGGTCTAAAAGCCGCGCAATTAACAAAAGTTTTGATGAAAAATGGTGTTATGGCCAACATCAACACAGATCTTGATTTTGATACGTTGGCTTTGATTGTGACGGATTTCGGTTGGGAAGCGCAAAACGTTTTCAAATCTGCGGAAGATGTCGTTGTTGATACTGCGTTCGGAGATTTGGATGCGGTTCAAATTATTCGGCCACCGGTTGTGACCGTTATGGGTCACGTCGATCATGGAAAAACGTCTTTATTAGATACCATTCGTAATGCCAGCGTAGCCACGGGAGAGGCCGGAGGGATCACGCAACATATCGGTGCCTACTCAGTTAAATTAGAAGACGGAAGTTTGATTACATTCCTGGATACTCCAGGTCATGAAGCCTTCACGGCTATGCGTTCTCGCGGTGCTAATGCCACTGATATCGCAATTATTGTCGTTGCGGCAGATGACGGAATGATGCCTCAAACGGCGGAAGCCATCAGTCACGCCAAAGCGGCCGGTGTACCGATGATCATTGCCGTTAATAAAATGGATAAGCCGGGGGCTAATCCTGATCGCATCAAGCAACAGCTTACGGAATTTGAAATTGTTCCGGAAGAATGGGGCGGTAATACGATTTTCTGTGAAGTGTCGGCAATTAAAAAAACCGGGATAAAAGAATTATTAGAAAATATTAAATTGTTAGCGGAAGTGGCTGAACTTAAAGCCAATCCGGAGCGTTCAGGAACCGGTATCGTGATTGAAGCCAAACTTGAAAAAGGTAAAGGCCCAGTCGCTACAATCTTGGTTAAAGATGGTCACGTCCGCGTGGGTCAGTACATTGTTGCTGGTTCCATGAAGGGTAAAGTTAAATCTTTAATTAATGATAAAGGTGAAAAAATTGAACGCGTTACCCCGGGTTTACCGGCAGAGGTTCTGGGCTTAGAAGGAGTTCCTTCAGCGGGCGATCGCTTTGATGTGGTCTTAGATGAAAAAACCGCGGAAGAAGTTGTGACTATTCGAAAAGATGCAGCACAAGTGGCTGCAACCTTTACCAAAAAAATGACTTTGGAAGATATTTTTGCCAACGTCACTCGCGGTGATGTGAAAGATCTTAATATTATTTTAAAATCAGATGTTGATGGGTCATTGGAAGCCATCAAAGGCATGTTGAATAAACTCACTTCGGTCGAAGTTAAAAATAAAGTTATTCTTTCCGGCGTCGGCGGAATCACGGAAAATGACGTGATGTTAGCTCACACTTCAAAAGGCGTGGTCATTGGTTTCAACGTGCGTCCAGATAACAATGCCGCCGCGAAAGCTAAACAACTTGGTGTTGATGTCAGAACTTACACGATCGTGTACGAAATGGTCGATGATATTAAAAAAGCCATGCAAGGTTTATTGACTCCGCAAGTGGTCGAAAAAGTTATGGGTACAGCCGAAGTTCGCAGTACATTCAACGTTCCAAAAATTGGAACCATTGCCGGATGTTTTGTCACGACCGGAAAAATTCAAAGATCCAATATGCTTCGCTTGGTTCGCCAAGGTAAAATCGTTTACGAAGGAAAAGTTTCTTCATTGAAACGTTTCAAAGACGATGCACGTGAAGTAGTCGAAGGATTTGAATGCGGTATCGGGATTGAAAACTTTAATGATCTAAAAAACGGAGATAACATCGAAGCTTACATTAAAGAAGAAATCGCGCGTGAATTAACTCCGATGACGACATAAAGTCGCTAGGAATTAAGCCACATGAAAAAAAGTAAATCTTCAGATGGTAAAATTGACAGTCGTCGAATTTCCCGCGTCGAGCAGGAAATTCAGTCGATCGTTTCGCTTTACATCATTCAAAATCTTCAAGCGGAACTTCCGGGGCTGGTTACGATTGGGCGCGTGCGCGTTCCCGGGGATTTACGTACGGCCAATATTTACGTCAGTCTTCTTAATATTCGCACGGTCGAAGATGATTCGAATGGTAAAAAAGTGCCTTCCGGTAAAGAGCTCGAAAAAGCCCTTAAAACTTTGCAGGCTTGGTCTAAAGACATGCAAGACGCCATCAATAAAAAATTGCAAATGAAGTACTTACCTAAATTAACTTTTTTTGCCGATGAATCGACGGAAAAAATTCTCCGAATTGAAAAAATACTTTCTCATATGTCGACGACAGAAAAAGTCAGCGGCATCGCTGACGATGAAAACTAGTTTGTGTCAGAGCATCACGGACTTCTTCTCGTAAATAAACCCTCGGGGTGCACCAGTCATGATGTCGTGGCGCAGGTTCGAAAAATATTTAAAACCAAAGAAGTCGGTCATTCGGGAACGTTGGATCCCTTGGCCAGTGGATTGATGGTGATTCTGATTGGTGAAGCGACTAAACTCAGTTCATATATAACGGAAGGCGATAAATCTTATCAAGTAGATGTTCGCTTAGGGGTCGAAACCGACACCTTAGATATCACCGGAAAAATTCTTAGCGAGAAACAAGTTCAATCCACAGAATCCGAAATTATTAATAAAGCGATGTCTCTTTTCGGAGAACGAGATTTGCCGATTCCATTGTATTCGGCTAAAAAAATCGACGGTAAGAAACTTTATGAATACGCGCGGGAGGATATTCCCGTGATTATCCCGACAAAAAAAATGAAGTTCTGGGATATTGAAAATAAATCCGAATCAAGCCGCCTCTCGTTTCAATTGGCTTGCTCTAAAGGAAGCTTCATCCGTTCCTGGGTGAAGTTGTTAGGCGAAGAATTGGGATGCGGGGCCACCATGGCGGGCCTTATTCGAACCTCTTCGCACAAACAAAAGTTAGCCGATGCCATCGATCTGGAAACGCTCAAAACCGAAATCCATCCCGAACGTCATTTGGTTTCTATGAATGAAGCTTTGCCGGAGGTAAAACGCATAAAAGTTAAAGGACAGGATCTGAATTTGTTAAAAAACGGGCAAATCAGCCACGATCTAAGGTCACGTTTAATAATCCTCTTTGATCCCGCTAAAGATCAGTACATTCAGGTCTTAAACCCGGAACTCAAGCTTTTGGCCCTGATTGGGGTCGAGCTCGGTAAGGGGCTTAAAATCCGCCGTATCTTTAATTCCTAGAAACTCGCTTGCCAATTTAAGGGTAAATTGTTAACTTCTCGACTCTCTCACTGTTTTTTCCGTCAGCCATGACGATCAACCGGTTTGGGAATAACAATCGTTATGCATCGTTCATAACACCTCAAGGAGACTTTAATGGCAGTAAGCAAAGCAAACAAAGCCGAAATTTTAAAAAAATTCAAAACCGCAGAATTGGATACAGGTTCACCTGAAGTTCAAGTGGCGTTATTGACGGCCAACATCAATGACCTAACCGGTCACTTCATCATTCATAAAAAAGATAACCACGGACGTCGTGGATTAATAACGGCCGTAAATCGTCGCCGAAAATTATTAGATTATTTGAAATCGAAAGATGTAAAACGCTACGAAGTACTGATCTCTTCATTAAACATCCGTAAATAATAAATCGAAATTCAAAAGGCCCTAAGAAAGGGCCTTTTGAATTTAAGCTGGTCTCAAAAGCTTGTCCAAGTCATGAAACCATCGCATAATATTTAAATCAAAAAACAACAAACAGAACAGCACAAAAAAAGAGATCTTTTGCTTCAAAGCAAAGGAAAGTGCAAAAAGAGGAGCAAAATATGATGACAACTGTTTCTACCACAATCGCGGGTAAACAAATCACTATTGAAACGGGACGACTAGCAAAGCAAGCTGATGGATCGGTATTAGTAACATGCGGGAACAATTCTGTTTTGGTCACAGCTGTATCAGCCAAAGATCCAAAACCAGGACAAGGTTTTTTCCCACTGACTGTTGAATTCATTGAAAAATTTTATGCCATCGGAAAAATTCCCGGAGGCTACTTTAAACGCGAAGGTAAACCTTCAAATGAATCGGTTTTAAGCGCTCGTATTATCGATCGTCCGATTCGTCCCTTGTTTCCTGAAGGATATCTTAACGACACCCAGGTTGTGGCCACAATCTTAAGTGCCGATGGTTCAGTTTCTATGGACGTCTTAGCTTCTGTCGGAGCTTCAGCGGCACTTCATATTTCAAATATTCCATTTAGCGGTCCGACGGCTGCCTGTCATGTGGCTCGCGTCGATGGACAATTCGTAGCACTTCCAACTCCGGAACAATTAGCTAAATCAGACATGGATATCCTTGTTTCCGGAACTAAAAACGGAATTCTGATGGTGGAAGGCGAAGCGAAATTCATTTCGGAAGCTGACGCTTTGGCCGCCTTGAAATTCGGTCACAATACTTTAATTGCTTTATTACAAATTCAAGACGAATTGCGTGAAAAAACCGGATCAAAACAAAAACGCGATTTCTCTCCAGCGGTAATTGATTCTGATTTCCGTGCTCAAGCTGAATCCGTCATGAAGCCTTTGGTTGAAAAAGCTTTATCGATGAAAATCAAACAAGAGCGTTATGCTGGTTTTGCAGCGGCAATGACCGAAGTTTCAACGCAAGTTTTATCTAAAATCACTGATGATAAATTAAAATCACAAAGATCATCAGAAGCAAAAAGTATTTTTGAAGATCTTCAGTACAAAGTAGCCCGTTCAATGATCTTAGATAAAGGTCACCGTATCGACGGCCGCGATTTAAAAACCGTTCGTGCTATTTCATCTGAAGTCGGCTTGTTGCCGCGGGCTCACGGGTCTGGATTATTCACGCGTGGTGAAACTCAGTGTTTAGGTACCGTGACTTTAGGCACCGCTGACGATGAACAGTCGATCGAAACACTCAACGGAACGTTTAAAAAGAAATTTTTACTGCATTACAATTTTCCTCCGTATTCAGTGGGTGAAGTCGGTCGTTTCGGCGGACAGGGTCGCCGTGAAATCGGTCACGGAAATTTAGCTGAACGTGCAGTCAAAGCGGTACTTCCGGATTTCGCCTCGTTTCCTTACACCATCCGAGTGGTGGGTGAAGTTTTAGAAAGTAATGGTTCGAGTTCCATGGGAACTGTTTGTGCGGCAGTCTTAGCGTTACTAGATGCCGGCGTGAAAATAAAACATAACGTTGCGGGTATCGCAATGGGATTAATTAAAGAAAGCGACCGCGTAGCAGTCCTAAGCGATATCTTAGGTGATGAAGATCACTTAGGTGATATGGATTTCAAAGTTGCGGGTACAACAACAGGTATCACAGCTTTACAAATGGATATCAAAATTGATTCTGTCAGTTTCCAAGTTATGGAAACGGCTTTAAACCAAGCCCGCGAAGGTCGTTTACATATTCTAAATGAAATGGAAAAAGTCATGAAAGCCCCACGTGGTCAGCTTTCTGAATTTGCTCCGCGGATTGAAACTATTAAAATTAGACCAGATAAGATCCGCGAAGTTATTGGATCCGGCGGAAAAGTTATCCGAGGCATCACCGAGCAAACAGGTGTTAAGATTGAAATTCAAGATGACGGAACAATTAATATCGCTTCTTCGGATCCTTTAGCCACAAAACGTGCAATCGAAATCATCCAAGGTATTTGTGCCGAAGCTGAAGTCGGAAAAGTCTATAAAGGTAAAGTCATCAAAATCGCTGAATTCGGCGCCTTTGTTGAAATTTTACCAAACACTCAAGGTTTGTTACATATTTCTGAACTGGCGAACGAGCGCGTTCGTTTAGTGACAGATGTATTAAACGAGGGTGACGTGGTCGACGTGAAAGTTTTAGAAGTTGATCGCGCCGGTCGGATTAAATTGTCTCGTAAAGCGTTATTAACTCAGTAATTTTATTTTGAGACTAAGGGTAAAATGAGTAGTTTTAAAAAATCTATTTTGCCTAACGGAGTGCGGGTCGTAACTGAAAATATGACCTACTCCAAGTCCGTTTCGATCGGAATTTGGGTTCTAACGGGGACACGGGATGAAGAAAATACGGAAGTGGGCTTGTCCCATTTTCTGGAACATCTTGTGTTTAAGGGAACCAAAACTCGTAATGCCTACCAAATTGCAAATTCCTTAGAATCATTAGGTGGGGATCTCAATGCCTACACCACTCGAGAATACACTTGTTACCACTGTACCGTCTTAAATGAAGATTGGAAAATCGGATTAGAAGTTTTATCTGATCTTGTTTGCAATATGAAATTATCC
>JACMMZ010000116.1 GCA_014378775.1 Pseudobdellovibrionaceae bacterium | reverse complement strand
CCTGATACTTTGCAACCGCTATTAAACAACCCGAGTGAATCGGTTCGAGGTCGAACGCTCGATGCTATTTTATGGAATAACTCCATCCGCGCTAAACGGATCGCCGTTGATTTTTTAAAGGACAATGTAGATAAAATCGAAGCTTGCGAAAAAATTATCCGGCATTTATCAAAAACGGAAGTTAAAACCGATTATTTTTATAACACGATTTCAACCATCGTGAAAAATAATCCGCAGCATATTCTGATCGAAGCCTTTCAGGACCTCATGATCAAGCTTCAGTCTGATTTGCACGAAGGCAGTTTAAAAAGTATCCCTTCAGCTGCGGACCTCGTGGCCATCGATAAAGAAATTTTACGCAAGCTTCCCCGTTTTAACGAATACGATGAAGCAGTTAAAGTCAGTCTTCGTTCAGCGGAAGTGCCATTTAGTAAGCCAGAATTATTCGACAAATTTGTGGATAAATCGGTCTGCATCCTGGGTTTCACCAAAGCCATAGATATTTTCCTCGAAAAACAATTTGGTAAGAAAATATTGCTGCCGAAATTGGAATCCCGACTGCACGAATTTCAAAATGTCATCCATATCTTACGTCTAAATGAAGATCATCCCGATGCCTCAAGGGTGGTGGTGGCGTTAGGCTTAGAGAAGCATTTCACGGCCCATTCACTACCGGTGCATAAAATGACTTTGATTGGAAAAGGTATGCTTTCGTCCAAAATTATCAACGAGCAGTTTAAAATCTTAGATGGACTACGAGCCTGGGCGATTATGTTTTTATTATTTACTCGAAAATACATTGCCGTTCAAAAGCCGCTAATTGCGGTTCAATTCGATGAAAATGTCTGCGTGGATTTGGCCAAGAAATTAATGTGGCTTCAAGACCTTCGTAATCCGGTGGCTCATCGGCATACTTTAACTCAAATCGATGAGATTAAAGAGATCCGCGACGAGTGTTATCGCATCCTGAATAATTTAGAAAAAATCATGATGTAGCTTGTAGACAGGACTAAACGCTTCCGCTATTATGAGACATGGTTGTATCACTTACGCACAAATTGCTCGTTAAAGAATTTATCGAAATCACATCAGAAACAAACGGTATCACACTTTTAGATACAGTGGATCTTTTACTGTCTTCGTCTTTAAAAACAAAAAATCAGGGTGCCTACGATACGGTTTACGGTTTTAAACAAATTTTAAATTCGTTCGTGGCCAATGAAACGCCCATTCAAAGTTTATTGGCTCATCCATTTACAAAAATTTTGGAAGAATTTTTTAAGCGTTTTCCAGTCCGATATTGCGAAGAGCATATTCACTTAACCGGATCATTGACCGCTGAATTTGTATGGGAAAAATTGCAGCCCTTAGTCGAAGGGCCTCATGCGGAAATTTATAGAAATAAAATTACCGAAGTTTACGGGCCCAAATCGTGGCCGATTACTAACGTTGCTGACGTTGATAATCTGATTCGGCTGAAAGAAACTGAAGGTTTTTCGACCTATTTGAAAATTCTTTTTCTGACAAAGCTGATTTTTACTTCACGGCAAGCTCATGCCGATGCGGCCTACAGTATGGCGAAGAATCTTTATGAAAAATATAATATCGGCATGGTTCGATTAAAATTCTCATTGAGCCGTTCCACTTCCAATGCGGATGAGCAAATTCCGGGAATCGATAATGTCACATCCGAAGACGTAGTTTTAGGATTATTTTCAGGATTTATGCAGTTTAAAAAAGAACGCCCCGATTTTAATTTTATTTTGTCTCCGTCATTTCGGAAAGAAACATCTTTTTTTGATTCCAGCCGGTTTAAAAACCGTAAAGAACATTTCATGCAACAGGTGGATGAAATTATCGAATTGACCGAGCAGTATCCTGAATTGAAACCTTATTTATGCGAAGTGGATACTGTAGGTGATGAACGTGAAATGTACCGTAAAGAACACTTTTTTGAACTTCAAGGTGGTTTTAGAAAACTGCAATACAAGGGCTTTAAAATCAGATCACATCACGGGGAAACGTGGCATACATTACGCCGAGGTATTCAATCGGTTGATAATGCCATGAATATTTGGCACATCGATACGCTAGAACACGGGATTAGTCTGGGAATAAATCCGAATCGCTATTTTCATGAATTGTATCAGCGCGTGATTAAACAAAATTTTGAAAAAATTCCGGTCCACGCAAATACCACCGATTACAAAGAATTAGCTGAACTGGATTGGGGTTCGCGCACGGAAGTTTTACAAAAACTTCGTGACGGAGTCACTTTAAGTGAAAAAGAACGCACGCTTTTTTTGAAAGCTAAATTCCATACAGCTCGAGAAATCGAACAGTATCAACATGATGTTTTAAATCGGTTAATCCAAAAAGAAGTGTCTTTAGTTTCACTTCCTTCATCCAACAATAAACTGACCGGAAAATTTCAGGATTACAAAGACCATCCATTTTCATGGTGGGAAAAGAAAAATGTTATTCTCGGAGTTGGAACTGATAACTACGTCACATTGAATACTAATTTTATCCAAGAGATGATTATTTTATTATTGACCGATTCGCATAATCTCAAAATTACAAAACTTCTCATGGTGACCACCGGAGAGACGCGCCGGCCTTATCTCAGTCAATTGTTGTGGCAAATGAGAAAGGATATTAATCTCGATGTCCTTTAAGACCGCGGAGCAAAAGCCAAGTTCATTATTCCAAAAAATATTTAATTTGCGACAAATGATTATCTTTGTTTTAGGTTTCGCCAGTGGATTTCCGCTTTTGTTAACGGGCTCAACGTTCAAACTCTGGCTGAGTCAGGAAAAAATCGACATCAAAACCATCGGTTTAATGAGCCTGGTCGGATTAGCCTATTCACTTAAATTTATCTGGGCGCCGCTTTTAGATCGATATCACCTGCCGTTTTTAGGACGTCGAAAAACTTGGCTTATCATAACCCAATCGTTACTGGCCGTGGGATTATTTATGATGTCGAAACTTTCACCGGCGACGCAATTATATGATTTAGGGCTGTGGGCCGTATTCGTAGCTTTTATGAGCGCCACTCAAGACATCACCATTGATGCTTACCGCGGAGAAATTTTACCGGCAACTGAAGTGGGTTTAGGATCTTCCATGAGTGTGTATGGTTACCGTGTGGCGATGTGGATTGCCGGCGGCGTGATGGTCTCATTTGTGGCCGATACCGACGTCCTAACTGCAGGTCGTATTTCTTGGTCTCAGTTTTATAGCGTTGCGGCAGGAATCTTTGCACTGCTAGCACTCATTTCATTTTTTTTACCAGAACCCAAAGTTGCTTCGACTCCGAAAACATTACTCAATGCCGTGATTGAACCTTTTACCGAATTTTTCAAACGCGAAAACGCGATTTATATTTTATTATTTGTTTTTACTTTTAAATTAGGCGATCAGATTGCGGGAAGTTTGTTGTCGCCGTTTTATAAATCAATGGGATATGTCAACGCCGAGATTGGTTTTGTAACAAAAACCTGCGGCATGATTTCAACTTTTGCTGGTTTATTTGCGGG
>JACMMZ010000115.1 GCA_014378775.1 Pseudobdellovibrionaceae bacterium | reverse complement strand
TCCGACAACCGGTAATTTTTCAATGCGATGCTTTTGCAAAATGGCCTTGGCCTCATTTAATGAAATGCCTTCCGGAGCGGTGACTAAATTTTCTTTCGTCATGAGATTTTTAATCGGTTGATTGAAATTTGTTTCAAATCGGAGATCACGGTTGGTTAAAATCCCCACCAGTTTCCCTTGTACGGTGACCGGAATTCCACTGATGGAATATTTGGCCATAATTTCTAAAGCTTCGCTGACGTAATGATCCGGAGACAAAGTGATCGGCTCTTGCACCATTCCACTTTCATATTTTTTTACTTTTTCAACTTCGAAGGCTTGCTCCGCTATGGTCAAATTTTTATGAATGATTCCAAAACCACCGTTTTGCGCCATGATACGAGCTATTTTATTCTCCGTTACGGTATCCATGGCGGCTGAAATGATCGGTGCATTAAGAAAAATATTTTTAGCAAAAAATGATTTGGGAGTGATTTCTGTCGGAACGATTTCCGAAAATTGTGGAATCAGTAAAATATCATCAAAGGTTAAAGCTAATTCAAAGGATTGATTCAAATGTTTATTCATGATGTTCTCCGTACCACGTTTGATAGAGTTTATAATTTTCTGAAGACTGTTTAAGAAATTGAATTTCATCATTGTTCAATTTTCGTTTAAACACTGCGGGACGACCAACAATTAAAGAATAGGGTTCAAAAACTTTGCCTTCAGTCACCAAAGATCCAGCACCGACCACGCAGTGATCTGGTACTCTGGCCCCGTCCATCAAAATGGACCCCATGCCGATCAAAGTTTGGTCTCCGACATAACAGCCATGTAAAATAACATTGTGACCAATGGTGACCTCGTCTCCGATGGTGCAGCTATGTTTTCCAAATGTTCCGTGCGCGATCGATCCATCCTGAATATTTGTATCCCGACCGATTGTGATCGGCATGACGTCACCACGCAAAGTGGTGTTGAACCAAATCGATGAACCAGAACCAATTTTCACATCGCCAATAATTCGGGCGCCGTCAGCCACAAAAACTGACGGATCTAATTGAGGGATTTTTCCGCGAGCTTTAATGAATTTATTTTCGTTTTGCATTCAATGGTACTGCTTTTTAAAATGAGCATTTTCAGGATGACTCAAAATTTTCTTTGCGCTGTCTGAAACTTCCGCCGTCATTGTTTTTGACCGTTGAATAAAAGATGCGGTGGCGTACAATGGAACTTTTAGGTGTAAACATAAACTCATAGCGTCTTCAGCTTTTAGCTTGAGCGACTGCTGTCTCGGGTGCCCGGTCATATATACCCGCACGTATTGATGGTGCCCACTGATCTCAACAAAAATACATTTTTCAATTTTGATATCAAGACTGGTCAATAATTTTTCAGAAAACGTGTGCGGCGTCCCCAAACCTTGGTTGGTCGATGATTGCGTTAACGTTACGCCTGCTTCGATTTGATTGATCGCCACCGGCAAAGTGTGCTTGCCAGTTTCGTCTTTGAGCAAAAGAAAAGGCCGTGTGGTGTCGTTATGAAGCGACATACCGTAGGGTTTTAATTCAATCAAATTTTCCTGCGCCAGATCTATTTTTTCAGCTTGAATTTGTGAAAAAATAAAATCGGCATTCAAATCTTCGATGATCAGATCTTTGTTTGTCATTGTTGGAGTTCTCCGCGCAAAACACTTGGAAATGGTTGCGTAATGCGAACTGGTACTGTTTTTCCGATTAAATCAGCAGTTCCCATGAAATAAACTAATTTGTTCTGAGTACTGCGACCCTGAGCCTTTCCCTGCTCGTTGATGGACTCAACCAGTACGTTTAAAGTTTGATCTTGGTAGCGCTTAACGATCTCAAAAGCAATTTTATCTTGATGATCGAACAAACGATTCAAACGTTCATTTTTAACCTTCTCTTCGATTTGGTCCGTGAACTGAGCCGCTTTAGTGAAAGGACGAGGCGAATACATAAAAGCATAAATCGTCTCGAACCCAATTTCTTCTACTAGACTCATGGTGTCTTGAAATGCTTCTTCCGTCTCGCCGGGAAACCCCACAATAATGTCGGTCGATAAAACCAGATTGGGAATTATTTTTTTCATTTGGTTGATTTTGGCGATGTACTCTTCGCGGCTGTAACCCCGGTTCATTCGTTTTAAAATTTCGGTGTTACCACTTTGAAATGGCAAATGAACGTATTCACATATTTTATCCTGATGATCGGCCATCACGTGCATCAGCTTTTCGTTAAAATCTTTGGGATGTGAGGTGGTGTAACGAATTCTTTCTACGCCAGTGTCAGTAGCCACTTTCTTCAAAAGATCGGCAAAATCGGCGCCGTCTTCGGAATGATATGAATTAACGTTTTGACCCAAAAGCGAAACTTCTTTGACCCCGCGATTCACTAAATTGCGAACATCCATCAGAACATGCGACATCGGACGTGATTTTTCACGCCCACGGGTGTACGGAACGATGCAAAACGTACAAAAATTATCGCAACCTTTGGCGATATTCACAAAAGTGGAAACGCCGGGATTACGCACCAAGGTTTCAACATGGTAAGGCGCTCGATGTTCGAACTTGGTTTGGATCACTTTGGCTTTGTCGGTAAAGACTTGTGAAACTAAATTCGGAAGGCTATCGATATTGTCTGTTCCGAAAACAAAATCGATTAACGGCTGATTTTTGATTAAATTTTCTTTTTCTTGTTGCCCGACACAACCCCCGACACCGATTTTGAGTCCAGGATTTTTTTCGCGTAATTTTCTATACCGACCCACTTCGGAATAAACTTTATGAACCGGTTTTTCCCGGATTGAACAGGCGTTGATAATAATGAGTTCGGCTTCTTCCGGAGTTTTGACCGGAGTGAAATTAGCCATTTCGAGTAATGAATACATGCGTTCTGTATCATTCACATTCATTTGACAACCGTAAGTGGAAACGTAAACACCACGGCCTAATCCGATATCTTGATTTCTGTCATGACGCCCAGAGCTTTGAGTCATCTCCGCTTGAGTCTGCACGTCCGTTTGAAGACTTGATTGAAGATTTACAGATTCCATAATTTATTCCAATTTTAGTTGTTATTTGAATGTCTGATGAGTTATAAAAACGCTTTGATTTTCAGTCAACATATACAAGCCACGCAGAAGGTATTTTTGAAAGGTTTTAACTTATGAATCCTCGTTATAAATCGAATAAGAAGTGGACTGAGTTTCCGGTTGATTTAACTAGCGGAATTAGCGATATATTTAAGCAAAACTTCAAAACGCAATTAGGAATTAAAACCGAAGTGCACGTTTCCGGGCGCTTTTACGAAAAAGAAATTCTGGTTCAGGTGGGACTTCATAAAAAAGGCGAACTTCGGTACAACAATTTTGAAGTTTCTCTAGATCATAAAAATGAACCCGATAAAGTGATCGAACAGGTTTATCTGGCGGTCGATGCGGTAGCAAGTCTACTTTTAGATTATTTTGAAAACGAGGACGAAATTCAACTTCCGTACACCTGGATGGAGTATCCTTTCAACGATCAAAAAGTTTGGCTTCAATTTTCCACAGAAAATCCAGAACTCAAAGATGCCGCCGACCGCTTACTGGGCGAAGCCGATGATTCATTACTGAAAGAAATTGACGAAGAAGAATCGGCCGACATTTTAGACGCGACCGAAGAAGAATTTGATGAATTTTCAAAAAATTTAGAACCGCAAATGTTTAAATCAAAAAATAAAAAAGAAGACATGCACTAAAACCATGAAAGACTTCGACCAAAAACTTTTCATTGTTTGGGTTAAACATATTTTAGCTTTGGCCCTTCTGGGTTCGGTGATTCGTCTTTTATTCTACGTCGCTTTGGCGCCGGCGGATCTCAGTCTTTTAACTCATTTTGGCGAAATTTCGAATGCTTTTTTCAGAGGATTTCGCTTTGATCTGAGCGCAATTTCTTATATGACAATTTTATTCATCCCTTTTGTTATTTTTCAGAAAACACCTTTGTGGCTGACAAAAATCGGCTTAAATATTTACCGGGGTTTTCTTTTCTTTTGGGTCAGTGCCAGCGTATGCGATATCATTTTTTATTCTTTTTATACGGATCGCATTAACTTAATCGCTTTCGGATTAGTTGACGATAATACGACGGCCGTGGTGAAAGGTTTTTGGAAAAACTACCCGGCGGTCGAAATATTCTCGATTATTTTTATTTTTTGTTATCTTGCGTATTTCAGCACTCGTAAATTTTTAGTTCCAAATTTAAAAACGGTTTTAGCTGCAGACTTTAAATTTAAAATATTTCTTTTTGTGATCTTGTTCGCTTTCGGTCGCGGAACTTTAAGCCTGTTTCCTTTAGGGCCTGATTACGCCGTTATTTCCTCTATTCCCTTTATCAATCAACTTTCTTTTGGAACCGGTCATGCCGTTTTGCGCGCGTTCAAACTCCGTCAGGCTCAAAATAGTATCGGCGCAAATGTTTGGGATTCTAATCTTAAAGAGTTCGGCTACACCACAGAATCGCCCGAATCCGAAAATAAAGCTTTTGAAGATTACTTTGGTCAAAAAATCCTTCAGCAAAATCGCTATGAATTGATGAAATTTAAAACGCCGGACTTACCGGAAAATAGTAAAATAAAAAATGTGGTTGTTTTGGTGATGGAGAGCTGGGGCACCTATGGAATTACGGCCACTCACTTGCCGGATTTTAATCTTGTGGGGAATATGCAAAAGCACTTCGATCAAGATTTTATCAATCTGCATTTTTTAGCTAACACGCCCGGAACCGCCGGATCCCTCAGCTGTATTTTGGCCGGTGTTCCCCAACGAGCCATAAGTCCGTTTTTGACGGAAAGCAGTTATCTCAATACTCCACTTTCCACTTCGCCGGCACTTATTTATAAAAAACAAAATTACGAAACTCATTTCCTTTACGGCGGAAATCCCGGTTGGCGTGACATTAATAAATACGCGATGACTCAAGGTTTTGATTTTATTGAAGGTGAAATCGAAGTTAAAAAAACCTTAGCTGATTATCAAATCCCTTTAGTCGGAACGCACGACTGGGGTATTTATGACGAGGATTTATTTAAATACATCGAATTGAAATTGAAGGAAAAATCAGGAAAAAATAAATTATACGTGGTGATGACAACCACAAATCATCCGCCCTTTGAATTACCATCAAATTACAAAGCCGAGCTCGTATCCAGTGAATTAGATATCAAAAATTTCCCTGAATCCTCTCGAATTATTGATCCGCATTTAGCCAAAGCTCGTTTCAAAACGTATCGCTATTCTTCAGACGCCTTAGCCTTTTTTATTGACCAGATTAAAAATTCGGAACTTAAAAAGACAACTTTGATCAGCGCTACCGGGGATCACAGTTCATGGTTGGTCAATTTTAACAGTAACGAAAGATTTATCAAAGATACTGTTCCTTTTTATATCTACGTTCCGGAAGATATTCGTCACGCACATAAACTTAACAAACTGGCTTTCGAAAACAGTTTCGGAAGTCATATGGATATTTGGCCGACACTCTATAATCTAAGTCTTAATAATTCCGAATATGATTCTTTTGGATCTGATATGTTTGCTCAAAAGAATTTCACATTTGCTTTAAATAATTCGAGGTTAATCGTCAGTTCTACGTCTGCAGTGTTCGTTCACAATGGTGATAAATCTAGTTACTTTGAAAGCGCACCTCACAGTCAGCAAGATTTATTCGAACCGAGCTCGGCGCGCTCGCAGAATCATCAGGATTTGGAATTAAAATATAAATCTTTAATGGGGTCACTTGATTCTTACCTTAATTATTCAAAAAACGTCGGATCAAAATAAGGAAAGCTATGGAAAGTTCAAAAAGTTTTGGTCCGTTTACGCCGCAAGAATTTAAACAGGCTTCGGATTGGCTGACAGAAAATAACATCGAATTTAATCATTTTCGCGATCTTGAAGCAGAAAAACGATTTGCCGAAAATTCTCCGGAAAATTTAGTAAATCAAGTTGAACTTCGAACTCAAACGTTTTTAGGCGCCGTATTTTATGTTCAGTCTCAAATGACTATAATCCAAGAAGAGGCCTTTAAAAAGACCATGCATTTAACCGCTGATGAAATTCCCGAACGATTTAAAATGGCGCAAATTCCCGAAACAACTCATCCGGAAAGATACCATAACAAAAAGGCGTATTGGTCGCGCCTATTATTGGTCTCGGCTTTGGCTTATTTTCTTGCAAAATTTTTAAAAAAATAAAGCCCTGATTTCGTCAGGGCTTTATTTCTAGAAATCTCCGTCGTCGTCGATGACCGGAGCATCGGCTACGCCGCGGATTTCATCGGCAAATGATTGCGCGTCGTCATCGGCGGCGTCGTTATCACCCATTGCTGATTCATCAATTTCGAGTTCTTGAATAGCTGAATGGAAATCTTTTTCAGTTTTCATATCTTTTTTAATCATTTCCAAGAATTTATCTGGATAACGGCTGGTTAAATTCTCGATATATTTTTCAAGTTTGCCGTCTAAGAGAATACTTTTTCTGATCTGGATTTTTTTCCATAATAATAAATAATGATAACGGCAGTAACCTTCAACAGTAGAAACCTGGTCACAATCTCGCACGCGGCATAGTCTGCGACCTTCGGAATCAGTGAGATAAACTTCGGTTTCTTTTTCTTCCGATTCGTCGTCGTCACTCAGATCGTCGCTAAGATCTTCATCTTCTTCTTCGACCGCTTTCAAATCATCTTCGTATTCGGCAATTTCGGATTCACCGAAATCGTCATCAATCAGATCGTCATCGAAATCGTCATCTTTCTTTTCAACTTTTTTCGCTTTGATTTTAGATTTAGATGGCACTTTTGCTTGCTGCTTAACGTCAGTCTTGACTTGAGCTTTCGAAGATTTGTCGACATCCTGCGCACTTGCCTTGGTTGCCACGGGATCTTTAGCTGCTTTTTTAACATTCTTCGGTGCTTCAACTTGAGTCTTTTTGATTTCGACTTTTTTAGCCTGAACGACCTTTGAAGCTGGTTTAGCGGCCTTGACGACTACTTTCACAGCAGATTTTATTGGTTTAGCTAATTTTACGGGCTTCGCTACTTTTTTAATTGCAGGTTTTGCCACTTTTTTAGCTTTAGATTTTGCTTCATTTTTAGATTTTGGTTTTGTTTTCTTTGCCATATGAAATCAGCGTTGCGGGAAAACTTTATTTCTGTCAACGGATTTAATTGAAAGTTTTTTTTACTCTTGAAAGTTAATAGGTATATGATTCCAACTGTCGTTTTCACGAAAGGAATTTTTTATGGAAAATGTAGTTATAGTTTCTGCTCAAAGAACCGCGGTCGGAAGTTTTCAAGGCCAACTCTCCTCCTTACCGGGACCCGTGCTTGGATCAAAAGTGATCAAAGCGGCTTTAGAAAAAGCTCATTTAAATACCAACGATATCGATGAAGTCATTATGGGGGAAGTCCTCACGGCAGGAGTCGGACAAGCCCCTGCTCGTCAAGCCGCGCTGTTTGCAGGAATTTCAAATTCAACTCCATGCTTAACGATCAACAAAGTTTGTGGATCGGGCTTAAAAGCCGTGATGTTGGCTGCTGATTCGATTCAATTAGGAAATACCAAAATCGCCATAGCTGGGGGTCAAGAAAGTATGTCGCTGGCTCCGCACCTTTTAGAGAATTCTCGTAATGGTTACCGTATGGGTTCAGTTCAAATGATTGATTCCATGATCAAGGACGGACTTTGGGATCCCTATAATAATTTTCACATGGGGAATGCGGCAGAAATTTGTTCGCGTGAATTTTCTTTCACTCGTGAAGCTCAAGATGAATTTGCCATAAATTCTTATAAAAAGGCTCAAGCCAGTATTACAAATGGATTATTTAAAAATGAAATCGTTCCGGTTGTGATCGAAGGCAAAAAAGGTTCCGTGTCAGTCGATACCGATGAAGAACCAGGAAAAGCCATGTTTGATAAAATGCCGGGCCTTAAGCCAGCCTTTGATAAAGAAGGCACTATCACGGCAGCCAACGCCTCAAAAATTAATGATGGTGCAGCCGCCATGGTTTTGATGTCTGAATCCGAAGCCAAAAAACGCGGAATCAAACCATTGGTTCGGATAGTGGCTTCAGCCACCTTCGCACAAGATCCAAAATATTTTACAACGGCTCCGGTCGGAGCCATAAAAAAATCTTTAGAAAAAGCCAATTTAAAAATTGAAGATATTGATGTCTTTGAAATTAACGAGGCTTTCGCCAACGTGACCATGGCTGCACAAAAATCTTTAAATATTCCAATGGAAAAAATTAATATTCGCGGCGGATCGATCGCCATAGGCCATCCCATCGGAGGCTCTGGAGCTCGCATTTTGACAACTCTTATTCATATCCTCACTTCGACCTCGGCCAAGCGAGGCTTAGCCACTTTATGTATCGGCGGCGGTGAAGCAGTTTCGGTCATCATCGAGAAAGTATAAAAACCATGTCGAAAAAAGTTTTTGCCAATGCGAAAGAGGCTTTAAACGGAGTTCAAGACAACATGACTTATCTTGTCGGTGGTTTTGGCCTGTGCGGAATTCCCGAGAATTGCATCGAAGCTTTGCGCGATTCCGGAGTTAAAAATATAACCTGCGTGTCTAATAATGCAGGTGTCGATGATTTTGGTTTAGGTTTATTATTACAAACTCGCCAAATTAAAAAAATGTTGTCCTCATACGTCGGCGAAAATGCCACGTTCGAAAAACAATACATGAACGGCGAATTAGAACTCGAATTTTGTCCGCAAGGGACTTTAGCCGAACGTCTTCGTGCCGGCGGTGCGGGAATCCCCGCTTTTTATACTCCAACTGGGGTGGGAACAAAAATCGCTGAAGGTAAGGAATCTCGAAACTTTGATGGACGAGAATTCATATTAGAAAAAGGAATCACCGGGGATTTTGCTTTTGTCAAAGCGTGGAAGGGCGATAAATTTGGAAATCTTATTTTTCGAAAAACCGCGCGCAATTTCAATCCGATGATCGCCACCGCTGGAAAAATTACCGTGGCCGAAGTGGAAGAACTCGTCGAAATAGGCGAATTAGAACCTGATCAAATTCACACTCCCGGAGTTTACATACAACGTATTTTTAAAACCATGGATCAAAAAAAACGAATCGAACATAAAACGGTAAGTAGGAATTAATTATGCCGCTAACAAAAGAACAAATCGCGAAACGAATTTCAGAAGAAGTCCAAGATGGCTATACGGTTAATTTAGGTATCGGAATTCCTACTCTGGTTGCTAATTACATTCCCGCTGCAAAAACGGTTATGTTACAAAGTGAAAATGGACTTTTAGGTATGGGACCTTTTCCGCTTGAGGATAAAATCGACGCTGATTTGATCAACGCCGGAAAACAAACCATCACCACCGTACCCGGAGCCAGCTTTTTTTCCAGCGCGGATAGCTTTGCCATGATCCGCGGAGGACACATTGATTTAACGGTTCTTGGCGCGATGGAAGTGGACGAAGAAGGTAGCATCGCCAATTGGATGGTTCCTGGAAAAATGGTCAAAGGCATGGGCGGCGCCATGGATTTAGTGGCAGGAGCCAAAAACGTCATCGTGGCCATGCAGCACATGGATAAAGAAGGAAATTCAAAACTGCGCACGCGCTGCACATTACCGTTAACCGGTGTGAAATGTATTAAAAAAATAGTCTCTGATTTAGGTGTGATCGATGTGACAGCTGATGGTTTTGTCCTTCGCGAATACGCGCCGGATGTAACTCCAGAATTTGTGGTGAAAGCCACCGAAGGAAAAATTAAGATTGCACCTGATTGCAAAAAAATGGATATCTAATCAAAAGACCCTTACGGATCTTTTGATTCTTCAGATTTATTGTTTGTATTGATTATTTTAGGTCGAAGCACTTTTTGTACCGGCACAGAAGCTGGTTTACGCAGCTCAGCTGATTTCTCATTCATAAAGCTGATGGTCGAACAAACCGGCGGCAAAGTTTGTAAATCTTTAGCCACACTTTTTTTACTATTGAATTTTCGTGAGATACATTCAGCCAAATCAAATTTCACTTTAAAGTCATTTAAATTTTTAGAACTGTCTAAATTAAGATAAAGATCGTTGGTGTATTTACTGGCTTTATCATGATTGAACACCACACCCACGTCTAACTTGGGACTGACTTCCGTCAAATCTTTGTCGTCATATTTTTTATAACAAGATAAACTGATCGATTGTTCAAATTGAAGTTTTTCTTTTCTTAAAGCCAAAAGTGCTAACTGCTGTTTGGCTTTTAATTTAAGAATGGCTTTCTCGTCGTTGATATCGATACAACCCGTTTTTGATTGAAATTTCACCGGCACAAGCTTGACCGTTTGAGCAAATGCGACCTGTGCTAATAGCATCGAAACGATTAATAGTAATTTCATGATCCACCCCGTTGTTTTGTTTATCGGGGTCTGATGGCGTAAACTGAAACAGAACATTATTTACTAGATCTTTGGCTTAAGATTTTGGTCGAGCTTGTCTTTATAACTTGTTGTTATAACTTAATTCCCTTTATCGGGAAATCGATCCAGGCTTCAGACTTGGGAAAGTTTTTCGGGCGCGGCTCGACTAAGTTTTTATATTTTAAAAAGGCGGTCATTCCGCAAAGAAACGCCTCAAAAGCGTGACTATTTTCGATCATGCTTTTGGCGTCTTGATGGTAAATAAATGCAATGTTTTTTTCACTCAAAGCGTGGATAAATTTTTCGCGGGACTCATCGCCACCGAAAGCGGCGCGGTGATCTTTGAGCGTTGATTTCACCAGGCCCAGGCTTTCACCTAAACGCCACATGGTCAGCTTCGGGTACACTTCGATGCATTCAAGGCCTGCGGGCAAATGATTTTTAATATACATGGCCCGAGCCATAAGCGGGGCTGAATTGGCGCCCATGGCATGATGAATATCAAATTTTTCTTCTAACTTGGTTTGAAAATACATTTCCACTGCGCGCTGGGTGTAGGGCGTAAAAAGCTTAACCGGCTTTTTACCTTTTTTATATTCACGGAAATGTTTCCACATCCATTCAATATGAGGCTCTTTACATAATTCATAGCCCGGACATTTCAATTTGCAGGTTAAGCATTGTGGAAGACTCAGGGCTGCATCGAAAGCGATATACTTGACCGTTTGATCATCCTGAGAAATCAATTCGTGAATTTTAAGATCGCCAGAAATCTCGCCTTCGGATTTTATTTTTTCAAATAACCGAGATAAAAATATTTTTTTATTTTGGGGGTAATATTCTAAAATAGCGACGCAGGCCTTGTCCGATTTTCCGCCGGCAATCGAAACACCTATGAATCGTACGACATCAGCCATTTTAACGGCTGGAGGTCTTGGGGGCTGATTGGTTTTGACTTTAGACACTGAAACTTTTCTTTTTCGCATGCCTCAATCACTTTCTGGCGCTGGCCGGGTGGCACCCATACAAGGACGCAACCGCCTCCACCTGCTCCACATATTTTAACACCAGTGGCTCCATTAGCTATCACTAATTTTGATAAATGTTCGATTTCTGGACTGGTGAACGCGGGCGTTAATTTAATGCGTTCAGTGTATTCGCGCTGAAACAGATTTGAAATCTGAGGCCAATCTTTGGCTTGAAGCGTGTTAAACATATCCTCAGAAATATCCTTAATCCCCTTAAGCGCATCTAATACTTGCGTATCATTTTGCGTGCAGGCTTTAAGGACTTCAAAGTTATTCAAACCACTGTGGTGAGTTTTACCGGTATACACTAATAAAAAATTATCAACCAAGGGGGTGTCAGTCACATCGAAAACGCGGTGGATAATTCCTTGCGTCCCATATTCTAAAACTGAAAGCCCGCCGCTGATTGCAGGATAATAATCCTGCGTTCCCGTTGGCGTAACCAGGATTCTGGATTCAATATTATGCGCACAGTGAACCGCATGATGGATGTCATTGAATTTAAAGCCGGTCATTTCGCAGAAAGCCTTCATCATCGATATCATGAGACTGCTGCTGCCGCCCAAACCGCCTCCAATGGGACTTTCGGATTTAGTGCTAAGATGAAATCCAGATTTTAATTTATTTTGAAAAAATTCGACAACCGCCCGGTATAATAAAGTTTTTGAATCTACGCTATTTAGAAATTCAGCGATATTAGAAAATTCCCAATTTTGATTGTAATCTAAAGATTCAATGCTTACTTTTTCAATTCCAGGGGTCGGATTTAATTCCACAACGGTCCAGATGTTGATGGCTACGTTAATGGTTCGGCACGGACCCACAAAATTATACAATGGCCACATATCTAAAGTTCCGCCAGACAAATCAACGCGCGTGGGGGATTTAATTTTTATCATTTTTGATCCTTAACGAATTGCTTTTCATTCAAGTTTGAAAAATAGGCCCAGTAAGAAGTATCGTATTCAACAAAGTATGTTTTATTCTCTAAACCTGAAATTTTGGCTTCGCCGTAAAGTTTTTTATCCTCCAGATTTAAGGATAATCTTAAAGTCCAGATTAAGTTTGGTGCGGACATGATGACTTCCATAACGGGTGAAACTAATTTTTTTTTTGAATCAGAACCTAAATAGGATTGTACCGTCAGCTTCTTTAACTGTGAAACTAGAGCCGCCACTTTTGTTTTATCCAAATTGGGAATTTTTAAAACATCGAATTTGTGATTAAGTGATTGAACTTGGATTTTAGTAAATTCTTCGTTTTGATTTTTAAATACATGCTTTGCTTGGAAAAAAATGATCTTGTTCATGATCTTTTTATCCAGATCTGAATTTAAAGTGTAGATATTTTTATCATCGTTAAGCATGTAATAGGGCTGTCCTTGAAAGTTGCGGCGATCACTCATGATAATTGTATTCGGACGACTGAGATTATCCTGGATGGTGATACGAGCTTTCGGTTTGTTAAAACGAAACTGATCTGGTGACTGATTCGGCGCGAGTATAACGGCTTCAAAATCAGCGGATTCAATCAATTCCGATAAGTCTTTCATGTATTCTAAATCAGCGGGCATCATGTCTTTTGTAAAAACCCAACCCTCTGACGTTCTTTTTACGTCCAGGGTTTCCGAGCTCTCGTCTAAGTTTCTTTCGATTAAAATGGCATTAATTTGATCCGTTGAAACCGATAATCGCATGTATTTTGAGGCTTCTTTTTGATCTTCGCTGCGTTCCAGATAGTACGTCACTATCGCCATCACAAAAATTAAAAAAGCTAAAAAGATTAGTTTTCGATTACGCATGTCTTCGCTTGAACCAGATAACTAAGCTGATGATCAAGAACACAAGCGGCATTGGAAAAAATAAGCCGACGAGAATATACTTAAAATAAGAATTAAATTCAGGGCCCGCCATTTTTATTTTTGTGGCGAGAGGCTCCTGCGGCGCTAAGGAAATAAGATCTGTTTCTTTGGCCAAGAAAGCTACGCTGTTTAATAATAAATCCTTGTTACTGGTTTGATTAAAAAATTGATTCCCGGCTAAATTAACGTCCGAGAAAAAGACCAAGTCCGTTTCCTTTGCTGAGGTAAGATATTTCACTTTAAAACGAACACCTAAATTAAAACTGCGCGGCTTACCTTCGTAATTAGTCGTTTCAATCTGCGCTAAACCGACAGCTTGATTGGAGGTTTTAACGAGAACTTCAGCTTGGGTTTTTGAGTCCTTTTGTGGTTCAAGTGCGTGCGGTCTAAAAAATAAGACGGATCTGTTTGCGCCAAAGACACGCGTGATTTCGCTTTCTGTGGAAAAAACATTCGCTACCGTGGCTTGATCGGTACTAACAGTCGGACCACTGGGTGAGTTCAAAATATTAAATACGAACTCAGAGCCTAATTTCCATCCCAGTTGATTTAAAATATCTGATGGTCCGGGGACGAAACTCTTTCGTGAATCAAGCAGAATTAACATCGGTCGTCCCGCCATCAAGTAATTATTAATCAAAACCATTTCAGACTTTTGATACGCCTCTTGGGCTCCGCCGATAATGAGAACATCGGCATCATCAGGAATTGAACCAGAACGAATAAGATTCAGACTTTTAACGCTGTAGGAATTTTTCTCAAGCGCTTTTTTAAATCCGGCTAAAGCTGTTTCGTCTTTCTCATCTTCTACGTTTCGTTCCTGGTGACCTTCGATGAAGTAAATGTTTTTAAATTTGGAGCGTGTTGTTTTAATGATCGCGTTTGTTACATCTTGTTCGGAATAAGCCACACCGGTCATTCCCACAAATTGGGTTTCAATGCGGTTCATCTTTCCTTTGTAGGAAACAAAACCCTCACCCGTCCCCTTAGTCGCGCCAAAAATTTCAGTCAATGAGGGGTTTGAATTCATTTCGATCGAGTTGACTTTTATTTTTGGTGAATAGGTTTCAAAAACTTTGGCCAGATTCAAAAATGATTTTTTGATTTGATCGTTATTTTGCAGTCCCTCTTTGTAGAAGTATTTAATTTCTAGATCTTCATTAAGCTGATCGATTATTTTTTTAGTTTGATCGGACAAAGTGTATTGCCGGGTCATCGAATAATCAAATACCCGCACAAATTTGACTGAGAAATAATTTACAAACGCTAAAATACCCAACGTCAAAATAAGCACGGATCCCTGACTTAGTCCATGCTTTGTGGTTTTGTATTTGGAGAACTCACTCAAAAGTTTTCGTTCCGCAAAGCCGACATAAATTATCCCGCCGAGACCGAAAAATAACAAAATCCACATGAACGGCATCCACGTTTGCAGCGCAAAATAAAGTCCGCCCATACAAATAAGTAAAAATAAACTCACGCTTAAAAGCATTTTATTTCGAGAGATCATGTTGATCTCCAACGTGAAGATTCAATCACCCGTTCGCACAAAAAACAGAAAAAGAAAATAATACTGATAAAGAAGACAATCGAACTGGTTTTAAAAATACCGTCGATCATTAATTGTAAGTGCTGGTTGACGGAAATTTGCTCGATTATTTTTTTGTAAGCGACATGATCAGTAAAATCCGCTAATCCACCAAATATCCATAAACCTAAATTGAGCACGATGCCGATGATAAAGGCCACCATCGGGTTATCCGTAAGACTAGAAGCAAATAAACTCATGGAAGCGTATACGGCACCGACCAAAAAAATGCCTGTTCCCGTTAAAATCGTTGGCAGTAAATCAAATTGAAACATTTGCTGTGCAAAAAATATATAAATGAAAGCTAAGATTTCGATGGCAAATAAAACCGTAATCAACGAAAGGTATTTACTTAGAACGATTTGCCATGATGTTATGGGAGAAGTCATAAGAAGATCGAACGATCGATTTTTCTTTTCTTCGGCCAATAAACGCATCGCTAAGGCCGGAGTGAAGAAAATGAATAATAAATTTACCAATGAAAGATGCTGTAAAAAAACCGCATAATGAATATTGAGCTGCTGCGGATTAGCGCCCATTTGGTACATGCCGTTTGAAAGAAGCGTTGCGAAATTTTGAATTCCCATGGAAAAAGTGATGCTAAACAAAACGGTTGCAACGAAAGCCATCAGAAAAAATAATGGGCTGCTAAAAAATCCCAAAAATTCTTTTTTGAAAATAATCCATACCGATCTCATATTTTCACGGCCTCTTCGGATTTATTGTAGGTAAGACTCAAGAAAACATCTTCGAGATTATTTTCGTTCACTGACATTTCCAGCAGTCCTGCTTTAGTTTGAATGATGAATTCCAAAATGGCCTCTGTCGTGACTTCATCATCTTCGATTTGAATGCGATACGAACATGGATTGACTTGGTTGACACTTAAAACGCCGGAAATTTTTTTAAATTCAAAAGACAAATCTTTATCTAGTCTGACTTTGATATTTAATTGTGTCTGCGGCTGCCGAAGCTTTTGAATGTTTTCGATCGAATCATCTAAAATTAATTTACCTTGATGTATAATTATAATTTTATTACACACCGCTTGCACTTCGGATAAAATATGCGTTGATAAAATAATCGTGTGCTGACCTTTGAGTTCATTGATCAAATCACGAATTTCCGCCACTTGCTTAGGATCCAGCCCAACCGTGGGTTCGTCCAGGATCAGAATCTCTGGCCGGGAAACCAGGGCCTGCGCAATGCCGACTCTTTGCTTAAATCCTTTTGACAGGTTTTTAATTATTCTGTGCCGAACGTCTTTAAGCTGTGTTTTTTCCAAAGCTGATTCAACATTTGAAGCGCATTCTTTTATTGAAACTTTTTTAAGTTCAGTGACGTACTTTAAATAGTTTTCCACGGTCATATCGAGATACAATGGTGGATTCTCCGGCAAGTAACCAATTCGCTTTTTGACCTCTAAGGGATTTTCAAACACATCGAAACCACAAACTTTTGCCGTTCCCGAAGTGGGAGACATTAAGCCGGTGATGATTTTCATGGTAGTTGATTTTCCAGCTCCGTTCGGGCCGAGTAATCCAACGACATCACCTTTATTGATTTTAAAACTAATGTTATTAATCGCAAACCGATCGCCGTAAGTTTTAACTAAATTATCGACTTGAATCATAGGCTCTAATCATAGGTAAGTTCTAAATCGTAATCAACATTTCACGCGCATTGTGATATGTAACGCGCCCTATCTTATCGCCCTTGATGGGACGAACATGACGACATTCAACAATCACTACCGTGGTTTTCAGACCATCGACATCTTTGTTTTTTGAACCCTCTTTGACCAACCACTGTGCCGATTGACGAAGCATTTCATCACTGATTTTTTGATCTTTATTTTTTTGAATGATCGCGTAGGCGCTGGGAAAATCCTTTAAATGAATCCACAAATCCCATGATTTTGATTGGCGCAATAAGCGCAAATTATCCGCTGCCGATTTTCCCATCCAGCAATTCAGTCCAATCGCTTCATCTAAAACAAGTTTTCTAAAATCCCCGTCAGTTTTTTTACGCACGGCCTGAAACTGCTTAATCTGGGCTTGCTTTTTGATGTGATTTTGAAAACGCTCTTCACTGAGATCTTCAAGCGTGGCAAATTCAGCTTGGATAAATTCGGCACGCTTTTTAGCCCCTGAAATTTTTGATGACGCGAGTTTTGCTTTGGTAAAACAGTTTTGAATATTCCATGAAACATTTTGTGAATGATTCACGATTTCTGCTAGTGCTTCCGGAATATCTTTGAAACCGTAGACTTTCAGATACTCTCCGAGTTTGTGGTACAATTGAATTTTAGGATTGTGAATTTGCTCATTCAGCGCTACCAAAGCTTTCTTCTTTTTTTCGATATCTTTTCGGCGCTGATTAACCCAAGCGTCAAAGGCCGAAATAGATGATTGTTGAAATTTTTTACTTTTAATATTGTTTAATTGTTCGTGCTGATGCAGCCACTGTTTGAGCATGTAATGAACCGATCGTGATTCAATATCTTCGGGTAATGAATTACCCTGGGCCGTATTAGACGCAACTGGCGGTAATTCCTTTGGCTTATTCCAAGACATTTTCTTTTTATCTACGTAGGCAAACAAATTAGGTTGTTTAGGGATTAAACGAAATTCAAGGGAATACGTGGTGGTGAATTCAATCTTCACCACTCGCCCCATGTTTTCGATCAGAGCGATTTGCGAAATAATGTTGTTTCTAAAATGAGAATTTAAAAATAATCCCATTGGCTTAGTCGACTTTAGTCTAGACCAAGGGTTTAAGTCATAGAGCCCGATAAAGGGATTTTGCGTATCTAAATCAAACACTAACCACATCAGCTGAGGCTTTTTTTCGAAGCGATAAAAACCTAATACGACGCCGTTATCATTGGTAGTGATCTCTTGAAGCTGGGCTCCGCTGAGCTCTTCATTGAAGTAATCGACTAAAGATTGAAATTCTAGAAAGTGCGGGCTTTGCATAAACGGCCAGTTATACCTTTCTCTAGATTACAGGCTAGACTCTTCAGTCTGCAAAAATATTATCCGAGATATTCAGTATGAAATCAACGATTGCCAACCTAATTGACGAAGAAATTTTAAATTCACATTTTTTATTAGAATCAGATGCAGATTTTATGCAGAGAATTTGCAATCATATCTTTCAAGAGATGAGCTATTTAAGAAAGCTTGCACCTTCAGCGCATAGCCAAGAAATATTTGAAGAGATAGAAGATCAAGTACTGGAAGTCTTTAAAATTAAAACCTATGGCTATTCAAACCTTCAACATTACCGCAAAGTACATGGGGCCAAAATTGCACGTATCGGGTAATATTTGATACCCGCACTCTGTTAGTTCAATAAAAGAATTCTTCACCACATCAACTTCCCGCAGGATTTCAACTTCGCGGCGCTTTTTCAATTTTTTAATGATTTCATCATTTTCTAATGGCGAAATAGAGCAAGTTGAATAAACAATGCGGCCACCTGGCTTACAAGCTAACCACGCTGACGATAATAAAGAATATTGCCGAATCGCCAAATTACGACTGCGCTTTTCTGTCCAAGCTTTAAATTCGCTGTGGTTTTCAATGAGGTGTCTTTCGCCAGAGCACGGCACGTCACACAGGACCCGATCAAACGTATCCGGCATTTGTAAACCGTACTGATTCCCATCTAAACCTTTTACATAAATATTTTGCCTTTGATCTTTGGAAATATAATCTTGAAAAACGCGCATCAAACGATCCCGACGATCTTTCGAGATCTCATTACTAATAAGCTGCCCGGTTTGATTTAAGTCCTCTGCCAAAATAAGACTTTTCCCACCGGGAGCCGCACACATATCTAATACGAAATTATCTTTTTGAATATTTAAAGAGCGAGCCACAATTATACTAGCGGGATCCATTTTATAAAATTCGCTGAGACCTTCAGTAAAGAAAAGACTCCGGCGCATTTCGTGTTTGACCGGAAGCTTCAGCGCTTGCCACAAGCCTGGCCAGCGGTCTTGATAAATTTCAGAGAAAAAATTCTCGAATCTTTCGTTCATACTTCATTTTATAGTTAAAATCTGCGTTGCTTCAACGTAAAAAATGAATCATAGTTAGGTCATGAGAATAAGCTCGATTGATATAGGTTCCAATGCAATCCGACAAGTCATTGTTGAAACGGATCGCGAAGGTTTAGCGACTAATCAATGGATCACGCTAAAAAAATACCGAGCTCCGCTTCGATTAGGTTCCGATGTCTTTGAATACGGAAGCATTCAGCCAGAGACAATCAAAAAACTGATCTCAGTTTTTAAAAAAATGGCTCGATTTAATAAAAAATACAAAGTACTCAAAAACATCGCTGTGGCTACGAGTGCCATGCGTGATTCAAAAAATAATACGGCGATCATCAATTTAATCAAGAAAGAAACGGGAATTAAAATCACTTTGATCACCGGAGCCCTCGAAGCTAAATACATCCAGCAGTCCATTATTAAATCAAATCTTATTAACTTTAACAATTCACTTTTGATTGATATCGGTGGCGGAAGTCTTGAATTGACGGCCGTTCGAGATCTGCAAATCAAAGAGGCCGGAAGCTTTCCATTGGGTGTGGTCCGCTTGATGAATAAGATCCGTAAGAAAAAAATCACACTTATTCAAGAGGCCTCAAAATACATCGATCCCTTTCGTAAAAAAGTAATATCGACGGAATTTTCTATTGCCATTGGCACTGGTGGAAATTTCGATGCCCTGTCGAAATTAAAAATGGATTTGTTGAAAAAAACGCCTCAGACCAATTTGACGATTACAGAGATTAAATCGATTTATAGCATTTGGAAAAAATTGAGCCTAAGACAACGCCTAGCTTTAAATATTCGCAAAGACCGCGTCGACGTGTTGGATGTGGCTTTACCATTAATCATTTTGATTTTAGAAAAATTTCAAATCGACAAGCTCAAAATTCCTAACACCGGACTTAAAGAAGGTGTTATCCAATCCTATCTGTCCTGATCTTCATCGGATTCACCATGAGAAGAAATATAATCATCTTCAGTTAAATTAGTCTTAACCAAGGCCTTCTCCATCATCAATTTTTGAACACCGACGTCTCCGGGCTGTTTACGTTTTTTTAAATACGATCCATCGCTGTGCATGGACCAAGTTTGAACTTTATCATTCCAATAAGTCTGCAAAATATCCCAAAGCTTTTCTTTAGCTTGACGGTCATAAACAGGACAAATGGCTTCCACCCGCGCATGAAGATTCCGATACATCCAATCAGCCGATCCGATGTAAAAATCTCCGTCAATCGGATCCTCAGAACCATTTCTAAAATAAAAAATGCGTGAATGCTCTAAGAAACGACCTAAGGTCGACTGAACTTTTATATTTTTACTGAATAAACGCTCTTCTGGTTTTACACAGCAAAATCCCCGCACAATCAACTGAATCTGCACATGAGCTTCCGATGCTGCATACAAAGCGGAGGTGATATCGTTTTCTTCCATGTTGTTAAATTTCGCCATAATAAGGCCCGGACGACCACTTTCGACGTGGTTGACCTCTCGACGAATAAGATCTTTAAATTTTTGAAACATGTTAATCGGAGCAATTAATAAATGTTGATAATCTTTTTTTAAAGACTTACCGGTCAGGTAATTAAAAAAAGCCATCAGCTCTTGCGTGATTTCAGGGTGGCAGGTCAATAAGCCCACATCCGTATAAAATCGCGAGGTCACCACATTGTAATTTCCTGTACCGACGTGAGCATAGGTTTTTAATTCATCATCGAAGGTCTTCCGCACAATCAAGGTCGTTTTAGCGTGAGTTTTTAAACCGACTAACCCGTACACCACGTGTACGCCTGCATTTTCCAGTTCTTGAGCCCAGTAGATATTTCGCTCTTCATCAAAACGCGCTTTTAATTCAATCAGACACACAACTTGCTTACCGTTTTCAGCGGCGCGTATTAAAGATTTTATAAAGGGACTATTATCTCCGGTCCGGTAGAGGGTCATCTTAATCGCTAGCACCATGGGATCTTCTGAGGCTTCAGATACAAATCGTTCTACCGAGGCCGAGAAACTTTCAAATGGATGATGAAGTAAAATATCTTGTTTATCTATGACAGAGAAAATAGAATTTTGATCCTGAAGATTGGCAGGCATAATCGGAGACCAGGATGAATAGCGTGTGGTTTCCTGCGGAAGTTCCTCGGATAAAGTTTGCACCAGCATTTGCAAATCATTAAAATCAAAATCGACTGGCAAAGGATGGATATCTTCGTTTTTAAAATCGAGCTCTTTGATCAAAAAAGTTTTAAGCCACTCATCAGTACAGCTGCCAAATTCTATTCTAACGATTTCGGCAAAACGTCTTTGACGAAGTTCCTCTTCGATGGTCGCTAAGAGATCTTCGGCGTCTTCATCTTCGCGGTCTGAATCTGCATTTCTTGTTACTTTAAAAACAACTGTCCCCATAACTTTCATTTCTGGGAATAATTCGTTCACATACTGCTTAACGATATCAATTAAATGAATATATTTTTGTGTTCCTCGAATCTGAACCCATTGATCGATCAACTTAGGAATTTTTAATCGAGCAAATATCTTTTCGTCGGCATCTTTTCCCTCTTGAACTAACGAAATTCCTAGTGACGTCGATAAATTTGAAATAAATGGAAACGGATGCCCTGGATCAACCGAAAGAGGGGTTAAAATCGGATAAATGTGATTGAGGAAATACTTTTTAAGATGAACTCTTTCTGATTCATTTAACTGATCAAACGTTTCAACATGCACATTTTCTTTGTGGAGTTCTAATCTTAACTTGTGGTAAATTTCTTGCTGAGATTTGAGCATCGGCTCTAAGGCTTTAGCGATCATGGCCAATTGCTTTTTCGGTGTTTGTCCGTCCGAAGATTTAGGACTTAGTCCGTAGGCAATTTGACGTTTTAGACCTCCGACCCGCTTCATGAAAAATTCGTCTAAATTCGACGAAGATATGGCTAGAAACTTTAATCTTTCTAAAACAGGATTTTGCGGATCTTTTGCTTCGGCTAAAACGCGTAAATTAAAGTTCAACCAACCGATTTCACGATTATTAAACATCTCAGAAGAGGAAAGCGGGTGCTCTTTAAACGTGTCCTTTTTCTTTTTACGAACAGGTTTACTTTTAGCTTTCTTCTGAATGACTTTGGCTTTTGATTTACTCTGACTGACCGCTTTTTTCATATCTATCTCATTTTGGGAATAGCCATTTACGAACCGGACTGAGGTATGGCTTAAATTATAAGTCAAGATTAACGGTAAAGTAACCGAAAAGTAAATATGACTGGATCTTTAGCTCGATACCATGGCCGCCAACCGCGATATATCCTGAACGCGACGGATAACAATCTAATTCGTTTTTCAGGCGCGGAACGTTACAGCTGGGAAGAAAAAACAGAGCTCAAAAATATTTCGCTGACTGGGCTGACCTTTACCGCGCCCATCGATATTAAACCACAGCTCGGTGAAGTAATTAAAATTCAATTTGAAGTTCCCGGGTCTGAACCCATGGCGTGTCACGCTATCGTGACCCGTATTGAACACATCAATTCCTACGATTGTGAAATAGCCATTCACTTTTATAAGCTTGAAAGAATCCAGCGCATTAATTTGGTTCAAGGCCTGACCATAAAAAATAGTCAAAATCTAAAATCCGAAATCAAAGTAGATTCAAATAAAATGCGCCAAGTTTTTAATGTGGTAGCCCTGTTAACGGCGGCCTTGATCTGGGCGCTGGTGTTACGGACATTCTTTCTTAACTAATTTTCTGTAGGAATTCAAATTTTGAGATGTATTTTCCACCAAAAGCGCCGCTGACCTCGGTGATCATTTGCAAATCCATCCAGGTTTGCCCTTCGGACCTAAGAAATTCCACTAATTTTAAAAAAGCAAATTTAGATCCGTTATCAATTTTAAAAAACATACTTTCGCAACTGAAATATTTTTTAGACTTGACCCCATATATGCCTGCGACAAGTTCATTACTTTGGTAGCATTCTAAAGAAAGTGCTCCTCCTAAGTGGCTAAGTTCTGTGTAGGATTTCTCAATAGCGCT
>JACMMZ010000114.1 GCA_014378775.1 Pseudobdellovibrionaceae bacterium | reverse complement strand
TCGATTTATGTGAAGTTTGAAGTCACTGATGTGAAAACTCTCAAAAAATTAGGTACGCCCAGTGGCAAAACTTATTTTGTTATATGGACCACTACGCCGTGGACATTACCCGCTAACGTCGGAATTTGTTTACACCCAGAATTAGAATATTCTGTTTTCAATCACGTGAACAGTGACGGTGCAAAAGAAAGTTTAGTCATTGCCGACCAGTTGAAAGACAGTTTCGAAAAAGAAACGGGATTAACTTTAAATAAATTATCCACGCATACCGGACAGTCTTTAGAATTATGTGAAGCCATTCATCCATTTTTAGATCGTAAATCGATTGTGGTGCTGGGTGATCACGTCACCGCTGACACGGGAACCGGCTGCGTTCACACAGCCCCGGGTCACGGTGTCGACGATTTTCGCGTGGGTCAGAAATATAATCTGCCGGTTTTAAATCCCGTCAGCGACTCGGGTCAATACACCGATGAATTCCCCGAGATGCAGGGAATGAATATTTTCAAAGCCAATCCAGTCATCATCGAAAAATTACGAAACAGCGGTCATCTGATTAAATTTTCGGAGTTCGTCCATAGCTATCCGCACTGCTGGAGATCGAAAACGCCGTTAATTTTTAGAACCACGGCGCAGTGGTTTATCGGAATTGATTTAGAAAAATCCGAAATCAGAAAAAATACTCTTAAAGAAATGGATAACGTTCAATTTTTTCCAAGCTGGGGAAAAGCTCGTTTTCAAGCCATGATAGAAAATCGGCCGGACTGGTGTTTATCTCGTCAAAGAATTTGGGGCGTTCCGATTCCGATATTTTACCACACTGAATCCGGTGAACCGTTGGCCGATTTTGATGTGATGATGAAAGCGGCCGAAGTGGTAGAAAAAGGCGGAATCGAAGCTTTTTATAAAACGTCTCCGGAAGAAATGATTGGAAAACCGGGCTACAAGCACGGTCGTGATATTTTAGATGTTTGGTTTGACTCCGGAGTTTGTCACGCCGCCGTTCAAGCCAAGCGCGCCTACAAATCGGCAATCGCCGATATTTACATTGAAGGTTCGGATCAACACCGCGGTTGGTTTAATACGTCCATGCTTTCGAGCATGGCAACCACTGGTAAACCTCCATTTAAGGCTTTGATCACCCACGGCTTTGTGATGGATTCTCAGGGGCGCAAACAAAGTAAGTCATTAGGTAACGTGACGGATCCCAATGAAATTTCAAAAGTCAGCGGATCTGAAATTATCAGGCTTTGGGCCGCTTACGGTGATTACAGCACCGATATTGGATGCGGCAAAGAAGAACTTACTCGCGTGACTGAAACCTACCGAAAAATTCGAAACACCATGCGATTTTTATTAGGAGCGATCAGTGATTTTGATGTGACTAAGGAATCTGTCACTGTTGAAAAAATGCCGCTGATCGATCAGTGGATGCTGCATCAATTAAATAAATTAATTTGTGATGTCACCAAAGCATACGATGTTTATGAATTTTATAAAGTTTACCACCTGCTTAATAATTTTTTCACCGTGACCGTTTCGGCCACCTACATGGATATCCTTAAAGATCGATTGTACACGTGGAAACCCGATGGTTTAGAGCGAAAAAGTGCGCAAACCGTTTATCATCACATCACATCTTCTTTAATAAAGTTAATGGCGCCTATTCTGACGTTCCTAGCGGAAGAAACTTACGTTCATTTTAAAGGATCGAAAGAATCTGTTTTGTTGGAATCATTTCCGTCAGAACAGAAAGAATGGCACAAACCTGAACTGGAAGCACTATTTGATAAACTTTTGGTGGTTCGTTCCGACACGCAGAAAAAATTAGAGGTCTTGCGGAGTGATAAAATAATCGGAGCCAGCTTAGAAGCTCAACTCGAAATCAAAGCTCAGGGTGAAACATTAAAAGCACTGAATGATCTTAACAGCAGCCACTCCAAATGTAATCTTCGCGAATTTTTTATTGTCTCGGGAGTTACATTATCAGAGGGTGATTTTTCTGTCACGGCAACCAAAGCCGATGGTGAAAAATGCGTGCGGTGTTGGACTTATTCTAAAAGTATTTCCAATCAAGCTCTGACGGCGGGTATATGTCCTAAATGTGTCGAGGCTCTGACATAAATGCTTAAAAAAATAAGCCTTCTGTTTTGTATTTCCATCGCAATCATTTGCTTGGATCAATTATCAAAAGCTTATATTCAAACTCAGTTTGGCCTGCACGATACCAAAGCTTTGATCGATGGGTTTTTAAATCTAACTTCGGCTCGAAATTATGGGGCGGCCTTTGGTTTTTTAGAAAACACTCACCCCGAATTTCGTGATTGGTTTATGTTCGGTGTTCCACCGATTGTTTGCGTGATTGTGCTGACATTGATTTATCAAATTAAATCAGAAGGTCTGGCCGAATTTAAAAATAATATGCTTCAGTTGGTTTCCTTGAGTTTGATTTTCGGTGGGGCCGTAGGAAATTACATCGATCGACTTCACTACGGCTACGTGGTGGACTTCATTGATGTTCACTGGAATCTTGATCATACATTTCCTACTTTTAATATCGCAGACTGCGCTATTGTCATCGGTGTTCTGCTACTCATCGTTTCATTGTTTCAAGAAAAATCGGCATGAAACCCTTTATTGATATCGGTTTTATCCACCTACCCACTTTTTATCTGGTGATGAGCTTAGCCCTTTTGACCGTGCTTTCTTTTCTTTCTTCAAGAATCAAAAAAAATAAAAACTTCGAAAGGAAAACAGCTTTCGATCTGGCCTTAGTCATCATGATTTTCGGTTTCATTGGCGGACGATTATTTCATGTCGTTTACGAAGAACCCAGCTACTACATCAGATTTCCACTTCAAATTTTTCAGTTCTGGAATGGCGGCTATGTTTATTTTGGGGGAATGCTTTCGGCTTTGATAGCCAGCCGCGTATTTTTAAATCGAAAAGGCGAAAAATTTCTTCGCTGGGCCGATTTTATGGCGCCGGTTTTATCTTTGATTTATGCGCTTGGGCGTCTGGCCTGTTTGTTTGAAGGGTGCTGCTACGGGAAAGCCTGCGATCTGCCGTGGTCGATCAACGGACTTCACCCCACTCAGTTGTACATGGTGATCGCGGAACTTGTGGTTTTCAATATCATCATCAAATTAAAAATGAGATTAGAGGGTCAAATTTTTTTCACCTGGCTCATGCTTCACAGCGCTTCACGTTTTGCTATTGAATTTTATCGAAATGATGACCGTGGATTCATGCTGGGAAATTTTATAAGCATTTCGCAGATTATCAGTATCCTTTTGATTGGGATGAGCCTATTTTTCCTTAAAGCAAATCGTTCAAAAATCTGAATATTTTTCATAGTGGCTGACCAGCTTTGAAGAGGCTTTTACGTCAAAGCTTCTGAAATATTTATAAATTGCCCCGAAGAGCTTGAGATTTCGACTAATTCTTGATTTAACCTCATACGGCCGAAGCCGAATAAAAGGGGTTCCATGAAGACATTTACTTTTTGTATTTTCAGCGTTTTAATTTTGACCAATTGCCATCTTCATGCTGAAAATACCGTTTTAAAAACCGCAATGAATTCGACCATCATCAATGGAACTGCGGTATCTAGCGAAGACTCGATTGCATCGCACACGGTTTTAGTTCACGACATCAAAAATGATTACATTTGCACCGGTGTTATCATCTTGAAAAACGTGGTTCTAACCGCCGCTCATTGTTTGGCTCGTAATCATAATAATTTTGAAATTATTTTTAGTACGAAAGCTTATTCGCTGATGGATGACCACAACGATGCTAAATTTATCCGTCACGCAGAAAAAGTTGTGATTCACGAAAATTACATCAGCGATTACACGAAACAACCTAGTATGAATCAATCTGACATTGGGCTGGTTTATTTTCGCGGTGAATTACCCGAAGGATATGTTCCGGCGCAAATTAAAATGGACGACTACATCATCAAAACCGGACAACTCATGATTATGGCTGGTTACGGCGTAACAAAAATGACGGGAACGGATGTTAAGTACAAAAAATCACAAAAATTCCAGGCCGATATTGACGACGGAATTATACTTTGTGATCATGACGTCAAAGATATCAACGGCGATCCGACTTGTATGGAAGTCGATGTCGACGGTAACGGTGAACTGATGAAAACGCGAGCTTATGTGAAAACGATTTTCGAACATGAATTTGTGCTCGATGAGAAATTGACCGGAACGTGTCAGGGTGATTCAGGCGGGCCGGTTTTCGTTGAAGAAAATGGAGTTCAATACTTAGTCGGTATTACCAGTCGCGGCGATTTACTGTGTAATGGCATCGGTATCTACACGGCCGTTCCTTCATTCATCGAATGGATCCTGAATAACTAATTATTTTTTAATTCCTTCAGCCATCAGACACATTAATTCAAAAAGTGTGTCGACTGCCGCCAGGCCCGTGATTTGAGACGAATCATAAGGCGGAGAAACTTCTACAATATCTGCCCCGACTAAATTTTTAATTTTTAAAGCTCTTAAAATTTGTTGAGTTTCATAGGTGGTTAATCCACCCGGCACCGGCGTTCCGGTTCCAGGAGCGTAAGCGGGATCCAAGCAATCAATATCAAAACTGATGTAGGTCGGACCCGAAAATGAAGGCAATGTCTTCACAAAATCGAAAATATTTTTTCGGCGAATATCATCAACTGTAAAAATTTTGACTTTATGTTTTCGAACAATGTCTAAATCGGAGCCATTCGCCAAAGGCCCACGAATTCCAATCTGCATCATGGCTTTAGGATTTACTAAACCCTCTTCAATGGCATGGCGTGCAAAGGCTCCGTGGTGATATTCGCAACCCCAAGCGGCGGGGTATGTATCTAAATGCGCATCGAAATGAATAAAATTAAGTGGACCATGCTTTTTGGCTAAGGATCTTAAAAGTGGTAAAGTGGTCGAATGATCACCACCAATGGATATAAATTTTTTATTGTTCTTAATTAAATTATTGGCAAAAGTTTCAATTTTTTCGTAAGTCTGTTGTTGATCAATCGGGACTACGGAACAATCTCCGATATCCGCAGCTTTCACATGTTCAAAAAGACTCATCGCTCGGCTCATATGAAAGCCGCGTCCTAGGCTTGAGCATTCACGAACTAAAGCTGGAGCGAAGCGCGCGCCCGGACGGTAAGAAACGCCACCATCATAGGGGGTACCAAAAAGTGCAATATCAAAGTCCTCAGTCATATCCGCAATTGGTAATCGAAAAAAGGTTTTGATTCCTGAAAAGCGAGGGAATTCTCGTCCACTGACAGGCTGATAGGATTTCTTTTTAGTCGTATTTTTTTTCATAAATATAGAGTATTATTTGTTTTATCATGAAGCTACCACTAAATTCTTACACCAATTTGACCGACGCCATCGACTCACTGGCCTACCTTAAAGTGGTTAATCTTAGCGAATATGGAGCGTTTTTAGCGACCGGAACTGAGAAAGATGTTCTCTTACCACACGCTGAAAAAAATGACGAATTGCATCTCGATGATGAAGTTCTAGTTTATATTTATTTAGACAATAACCAACGTCCCTGTGCTTCAATGAAAATCGAAAAGTTTCTCAAAAAACTCCCGGTCGAAGTCATACTTAATCAAGAAGTCGATTTGATTATTTACGATGAAACAGATCTGGGTTTTAAAGTCGTGGTGAATAAAAAAAATCTGGGCCTTCTTTACAAAAATGAAATTTTTCAAAAACTTTATTACGCTGACAGTTTGAAGGGTTTTGTAAAAAAGCTTCGCGATGATCAGCGATTAGACCTGATTCTTCGGGCCGCCGGCCATAAAGCCACCGATGACATTGCTTTGCGCTTGATCGAACTGCTGAAGGCCAATAATAACTTTTTGGATATCACCGACAAGACATCGCCGGAAGTGATTCATGAAAAATTTAACACCAGCAAAAAGAAATTTAAAATTGCTTTGGGACGACTTTACAAAGAACGAGTGATCACCGTTGGCGAAGATGGCATTAGACTCGTTGTATGAAACTGACTACCGATCGTAAACAACTTCACAGTTGGTATCTTCAAAACAAACGCGCTCTTCCGTGGCGTGCAACTAAGAATCCTTATCTTATTTGGATTTCTGAAGTCATGCTTCAACAAACCACGGTGACGGCCGTTATTCCTTTTTATGAAAAATTCATTTCTCGTTTCCCCACCGTGCAGTCCTTGGCTGAGGCTCGCATCGAAGATGTTTACGAATACTGGGCCGGGCTTGGATATTATTCACGTGCACGAAACCTGCATAAAGCGGCACAAATCATTGATAACGAACACAGAGGAATTTTTTCCCCAACTTATCAAGAACTGATTAAGCTTCCCGGGTTTGGACCGTACACTTCGCGTGCGGTGGCAAGCCTTGCCTACGATCAACCGGTGGGCGTGTTAGACGGAAATGTGATTCGAATTCTCACGCGTAAATATGGCTTAGATCTTAAGTGGTGGGAAAATAAACAAAAAGAAAAACTTCAAATCATTTCCGATGAATTAGCCGGAACAAAAGATTCGGCTGATTTGAATCAAGCCATGATGGAATTAGGCGCCACGATTTGTACTCCAAAAAAAGTCATGTGCCTTCTTTGTCCTTGGAATAAAACCTGTATCAGTTACGCTACCGATACCATCCCACAACGACCGGGTCCTAAACCCAAACAAAATTTTGAAATTTGGAGCTGGAACTTTAAGATCAACACCAAAAAATCACAAATTTATCTTACGCCGAATGGCGCAACGCCTTTTTTAAAAGAAAATTGGCTTCCCCTGAGCTCCGCTGAAAAATTAACAAAAAAACCAAAGAATTATGATTTCAAGCACGGCGTGACTAAATATGACATTTACGTTACGGTTGAAACTGGCTCAAAGTCGAGTGATCAAAAAGGCAAATGGGTGGATCTTCATCAGGTTTCACAAATCAATCCGACCAGTCTGATCAAAAAAATCATTCAAACTATTGAAAAAAAGTGAGCTGTCTCATCTCTACCCCGTTCCCTAAGCTTTCGGAAAAAGGATTTTAAGTCCCTTCTTCGGTCCTTTCGGGAATGAAACAATGACTAAGATGCTTTTAAGTTAACTAAGGTCTAGTACTCTTTTAGTGATTATTAAGATTAATAAAATTATCTTTAAAATCACTAAAGTTACTTTCCAAATCGGTCGAATATATCGTTGGTTGGACGGTAAATTCGGCATTCGGAACCTCCTTTAAAAATGAGTCTCCGAAAGCTCTTAAAGCAGAGATGAGTCAGCTCATTCTGCTTTTTGCTTTTTTCACGCCAATTTGATTTAATTTATCAAAAATTTGAATTACAATCAGAGCATGATTCGAAATTTGCTTTTTTCTTTAATTTCAGGCTTAACTTTAGTTGCATCAGCCGCACCTCATCCTACCACCAGCGCTTCGCTGGTGAATCAAGTCGGATCAAATGCGGTATTTTCACAGTTTGGTTTTAAATTAAATTATCTTCCATCAAAATGGACGCTCACGGAAAACACGACTTCTGAAAATAACTCTGGTCAAAAACAAATCGATATTAAAAATCAAACGGCTCGCATGAGTTTTAGTTTTGATGAAACGAAAACCGCAGTGGACTTAGAAACATATGTTCGACGATTTCTTCGTGATTACAATCAATTCGGATTTGAAGTCACAGGTTTACAATCGATAAAGAATTCCGCAAAAAAAGTCACATCTGTCATCTTGGACATAGGTCAAAAAAACCAAAAGACAAAAAGCCGCCAGGTTTTCTTTCAAAATGGCAAAAAGATCGTAACGGCGACTTGTATTGATGATGTTGAAAATTTTGACCAGTCTACCAAGGATTGCAATAAAATCCTTGGCAGCTTTTACTGGAATTAATTACCCGAAAATTTTTCTAAAGAAATTCTTAATTGTCGAACCGGCACTGTCGGAAGTGCTTCCACCCTTGCGGTAAGATTTCTTACTGGCGACCACAGCGGCAGGTTTAATCTGCGACTGAGCTGCTTTATTAAAGTTCGGTTTTTCAGTATTTGAATTGCGTGGTTTAAATTTATTTTGTGCTGGTTTGCTACCGTTCACCGCTTTGCTGTGAGCAGCTTGACCTGAACCTGCACCATTCGTTTGAGTATTTGGAGCGCCTGGTTTAAATTCGCGACGGGGTCCACCGTTGGGTCCTCCGGTACGTTCATTTTCGGAACGCTGCGGGTTACTGCGCGGAGCTGCTGCTTGCGGGCGACCACCGTCACGACTTGGTCCCGAAGATCTCGGTCCGCCGCGACTAGGGCCTTTTCCATTGGATGGGCGCGCATCGAAACTTTTCTTAAAGCTGAAATCTTCTCGACCCATCGGCTTAAAATCTTTCACGATTTCGGCGTCTTCTAAGTATTGAGTTTCAATTTTCTTTTTAGTGTATTCTTCAACTCGTGATAATGAATCAACGTCTTTTTCGCTGATAAATGAAAACGCTAAACCATCTTTTCCGGCGCGACCTGTTCGACCAATACGGTGAACGTAAGATTCAGCGTCCTGGGGCATTTCATAATTAATAACGAGGTCAACATCATTAATATCCAGACCACGAGCGGCCACATCTGTCGCAACCAGAACATTCAAATTATTTTGCTCTTTAAATTTTGTGATCACGTTGTTTCGCTGCGTTTGATTCATCAAGCTTGAAAGCCCCATAGCTGGAATATCATTGGCGGATAAAAAATGCGCAATGCGATCAACATTGTTTTTAAAATTGGTAAAGATGATCACTTGCTTCGGATTGACTCTTTTAATCACCGATAATAACTGCGCCGGCTTATCTTCGTTTCCGATGTGATAAATTGCATCTTTAACATTTTCCGCTTTGGCCTGATCACGACTGATATTGATTTCAACTGGCTCAGATCCAAATTGATAAACGGTGTTATGAACTTCGAAATTAAGCGTGGCCGAGAACACCAACAACTGGCGCGTCCGTTCAACCCGACCCAATATAAATTTCATATCATCTTTAAATCCCATATCAAACATACGATCGGCTTCATCAAAGATGATGGCGCGAACGCGTTTGAAATCAACATGATGTTCTTTGTAAAGATCAATCAGGCGTCCTGGAGTTGATACGATAAAATGAAGTCCGTTTTTCAAAGCCTCTTTTTGTTTTTCGTAACCGGTTCCACCGTAAAAGGCGAAACTTTTTAATCCGGTGCCGTCGGCTAATTTAACAATGTTGTCGTTAATTTGATCGGCGAGCTCTCGCGTGGGAACTAAAATAAGAATACATTGAAACGGTTTCCAATCTGGAAAAGCCCGTGCATGCGTGGGATCGGTTTCTGATTTAAGAATCCGTTCAATCAAAGGAATAACGAAAGCGGCGGTTTTACCCGTTCCTGTTTGCGCCAGTCCCGCGACGTCTTTGTTTTCTAAAATAATTGGAATCGTTTGCTCTTGAATGGGAGTAGTTTGGGTGTAACCCATTTTTTCAATCGCGGCATGTAAACGGGGGTCTAACTGAAATTCTGAATAATTCATGGTATAATTGTGTCTTTCTTAATTTGCCACATACTCGTTCATATTTTAATTTTTGCCAAGAAATTCTCGTAGAATGGACGTAAATTCTTCATATTTTTCGTAATGAATCCAGTGACCTGCTTGTTTAATTTCCACGCCGGTAATTTTTGGGTTCACTTGCAGCATTTTTTCGAATGTTTCGCGCTTTAAAACGTGCGAATTTTCCCCTCGAATCAGCAAAACCGGCATGGATAAATGGGTTACTTCGCGCCAACGGTCTTTAATGTGGCCCTGTTTAACCGTTTCGAAAATCGCCTGTTTTGAAAATCTCCAGTCAAACAACTGCGTATTTTCTACCTGCTCGATGTTAGCCTGAAGAAAAGTTGAAAGCACCGAGATGGGCTCTTTGGCTTCAAAATTTTTTTCAAAATCAGATGCGAAAAATTGCTTCATCGATTGTTTTGAATCAAACGGGGTCGGCACCGCGTTCAGCATTTTTTCGTAATAAAGATGAGACCTGGAGTCCGCTTCGGGTCCCATATCTTCAATTGTGAGCGTTCTGACTTTTTGCGGAAATAAATCGGCAAAGACGATGGCGTTTCGTCCACCCATCGAATGACCGACTAAGTGGAACGAATCCCAACCTAATTCATCGGTTATTTTGTTTAAGTCTTCCGCAAAAACTTCAGGGCTGTAGCCGCTCTCGGGCTTAAACGATCGGCCGTGACCACGCTGATCATAAATTAAACATTGAAAATCATTTTGGATCCTTGAGGCGATCTTTCGCCAATTGGCGGAAAAAGCCATCAGGCCATGGATAAAAACAACTCGCGGAGATTCGGCATTTCCTAGGACTGAATAATTGAAGTTCGACAAAAACATACTTATTGGTACTCGACATCACCTGTGTTCTCAATTAAAAAATAGTAAGTGGAAATGGATAATTCGTACTATTTAAACATCATCAAAAAAGCCAGCGCTGATATTGACCCTCAGGCTGTAGCCATTCTTAAACGACTGAAAGATTCGCAGCACGATGCCTATCTAGTCGGAGGATGCGTGCGCGATTTATTGGTCGGCATTCAGCCCAAAGATTTTGATATTGCCACCAGTGCCCTTCCCAACGAAGTCAAACGCCGCGTTCCTTATTGCTTCATCATCGGTCGCCGATTTAAATTAGTGCATGCCCGTCGTGGAGATAAAATTTTCGAAATTGCCACTTACCGCCGCGAAGCGACCCAGGAAGAATTAGAATCTCATCACGTGACTGAGCTTCCGATGTCGGAAGAAAATTATTTCGGAAATTTAAAAGAAGATTCTTTCCGGCGTGACTTTACTGTCAACGCCTTATTTTACGACCCCATCAGCGAAGAATTGGTCGATCATTGCGATGGCCTTGCCGATATCACAACGAAAACTATTCGCATGATTGGCGATCCCCTGGTTCGCATCAAAGAAGATCCGATTCGTATTTTACGCGCCATTCGACTTTCGCAGAAACTCAATTTTAGCATTGAGCAAGAATTACGAAAAGCCATCCACGACAATATTCAAGAAATCGAAAGAGCCGTCACGCCTAGGCGCCGTGAAGAATGGCTCAAATTTTTCAAATTACCTTCAATTGATTTAGCCTTGATGGAATTATTTGATCTCGGAGTGTTTAAAGCGGTGATTCCTGCGTTTCATGAACTTTTTGAAGACCATGATAAACAAGAGCATTTCCGGTCCTACATTCGACAAATATCTGGTGTGGGTTTAAACTTGTCCGATTCAGTCGAACTTCTAGCCGGAGTTATTTATTCGTTTTTACTCGCGCAGTATGAGCACCCTTTAAAAATAAATATTAACGAGATTTCTGAAAATCCGCGCTTTCAACTTTTTTGTCGGGAAGAGCTGGGGATTTTTAAGGCCGAAATCGTTTCAATCGAATTATCGATTCAATTTATTCGCGTTCTGCGTGATCGTGATTATTACCTCAAAAAAGGTGAAAGAAAAAGAGTTTCGCTTTTAAATAATATTCATTTTGATTTAGCTCTGAAACTGGGCCTGCTTTCGGGCGAACTGGATGCGAACGATTTTGCATTTTGGATGCATGAAAAAGACCAGTCGACAGCTCACTAGGAGGCCCCATGAAAATTAAAGCGCCCTTAACCGGTGTACTTGTTCCTTTACACCAAGTTAACGACGAAGTTTTCTCGCAAAAAATGGTTGGAGACGGTATTGCGATTGACCCGGCTTCACAAATTCTTTTATCACCCGTAGACGGCGTGGTCAGTTTTATTCATCCTTGTAAACACGCCATTTCAATCAGACCTATCGAGCAACCTGATGTTGAAATTCTTATTCATATCGGGATCGATACGGTGCAGATGAAAGGTTTAGGATTTAAAAGCTTTGTTAAAGACGGTGATACTGTTCACTCTGGACAGAAATTGATTGAATTCGATCTGAACGAAATTATTCAAAAAGCCAAAAGTCCACACACTTTAATTTTAATCACTAATATTGTCGAAGGCTCCGAAAATTATTCCCTCGAATTGGCCCCTTCAACCGCTGGTTTTGTTCATGCTTTGAGCGATGATTTGTTTACCGTTTTACAAAAATCTCAGCGTGTTGACTCAGCCCCAGCTCATTCATCCGAAGTTTTTAAAAAATCGATGACTTGTAGAATTACATCCGGCGTCCATGCTCGTCCGGCGTCTTTGATTTCTAAAATTTCTTTGAAAAATTTTGACGGCGCGGTCGAAATCATTAAAGATTCAAAAACCTCAAATGCCAAAAGTCTCACTTCGATTATGTCTCTATCTATTTCGTACAACGATCAAATACAGGTCGTGGCCTATGGAGCTCAAGCTCAAAAAATAGTGACGGAAATTGAAACCGTTTTAACGCAATCACAGCCTGAACAAACTTTGGACCTGTCGCAGGGGCCGGTCTTCAGCGGCATCACGGTTTCACCCGGAGACAACTTCGGAAAAACCTACGTTTTTAAAAAAAATGACTTACGCGTCTCTGAATCACAAGCCACGGGTTTTAATCCTGAAGCAGAAACAGTTCGGATTAAACATTCTGTAGCTCAGGCTAAAATCAGTATTGAAAAAATGATCTCGCAGTTGACTCCGCTTGATTCCGAAAAATCTTCGATCTATCAGGCCCATTTGGAATTACTTAATGATCCCGAAATTTTAAACCTTGCTTTAAACCAGGTAAAATTGAATTCCTCAGCCGAGTACTCCTGGCAGCTGGCCATCGACCAAACCATGAAAATACTCAAATCTTTGAAGAATGAAATGCTGGCTGAAAGATCTCATGACGTTAATGATATCGGCCAAAAAGTTTTACGACATTTAATGAATAAAGATATCTCTGAAACATCAAAATTAGCTTTGAGCGGTCCCACCCTTTTAATCGCGCGCAATTTAGTTCCTTCCGATATGTCCCTGCTGGATTCAAAAGTTATTAAAGGTTTAATTCTCGTCGAAGGCGGTGCTAGTTCCCATGTGGCCATCATCGCGCGTTCCATGGGGATCCCTTCGATCACTGCCGTGAACGAATCTGTACTTTTAATCAAAGATCAAACTCCGGCTGTGCTGATGGCGAAAAAAGGAATTTTCAATGTAGCTCCGACAGCAGCAGAAATTGAGCAGGTCAAAAAATTAAATATCGAAGGCGAGAAAGAAAATTTCATCAATATGGCTCAGGCCAAAGAATCAGCAGTGACTTTAGATGGCCACAAAATCGATGTCTTTGCCAATATTGGAAATATTTCGGAATGCGAACAAGCACTGCAAAACGGAGCCGAAGGTGTAGGACTTTTAAGATCTGAATTTTTATTTTTAGACCGGACAACGGCACCCTCTGAGGCGGAACAAACTCAGCAGTATCAAAAAATTATCGCAAGCTTTAATCAAGGATCGAAAAAAGACGTTATCATAAGAACTTTAGACGTGGGTGGTGATAAGCCCCTGAGTTACCTTAAACTACCGCATGAAGAAAATCCTTTCCTCGGTGTTCGTGGACTTCGATTGTCGCTTAAATATCCAGACATTTTTCGCAGCCAAATCAAATCACTCCTTCAAGTGAAACCTTTAAGTTCGCTGAAAATAATGTTTCCCATGGTTACTAGTTTAAATGAAATTTTCGCCGCTAAAAAAATAGTTCAAGATGAAGCCCATAAGCTGAATGTGACACTTCCGCAAATGGGAATCATGATCGAAGTTCCGTCCGCCGCATTACTGGCCGATGTGCTGGCACCGCACGTGGATTTTTTCTCGATCGGATCTAACGATCTGACGCAGTATACTTTGGCCATCGATCGGGGTCATAAAGATTTAGCTTCCGCTGCTGACGGCCTTCACCCCAGCGTACTGCAGTTAATTAAAATAACTTGCGACGCTGCAAAAAAACACAAAAAAATGGTGGGCGTTTGCGGAGGGATTGCCGGAGATCTGCAAGCAGTTCCTTTGCTCATTGGATTGGGCGTGAATGAACTTAGCGTCAGTGTTCCTGCCATCGCACAAATTAAATCGGTCATTCGGAAACTGAATTTTCTAGAATGTGAAAAGCTAGCTTTGGAAACATTAAAATTATCCGATGCGGTGTCTGTTCGAAAACTTGTCGATCAAGTCCTCTTAGAAAGAGTATAAAATGATAAAAGAAACATTAAAATCAACCTTAAGTTTTTTACAAAAAATTGGAAAAGCCCTGATGCTGCCAGTTTCTGTATTGCCTATTGCCGGATTACTTCTTGGTGTTGGCAGTGCCCATTTTTCGTGGCTGCCTGAATTGGTTTCAAACGTCATGGTGGGCGCCGGAGATTCCATCTTCGGAAATTTACCGTTGCTATTTGCGATCAGTGTTACCTTGGGGTTAACCAGCAACGACGGCGTGGCGGGATTTTCTTCTGTCGTCAGTTATGCCGTTATGCTATCGACGATGGGAATCATTGCGAAAGTGATCGGTGTACCGACAAAATCGATGATGGGAATCGATACCATCAACACCGGTGTCGCCGGTGGTATATTGATGGGATCCATCACGGCCAGTCTTTATAATAAATATCAAAATATAGAACTTCCTCCGTACTTAGGTTTTTTCGGAGGAAAAAGATTTATTCCCATCGTATCATCATTAGCTGCTATTGTTTTTGGCCTGATTTTATCATTCGTGTGGCCGCCCATTGGAAACGGAATTCAATCTTTTTCCATCTGGGCTTCTCATGAAAATCCGGCTCTAGCATTTACTCTTTACGGAATTGGCGAAAGATCTTTGATTCCTTTTGGATTACACCACATTCTTAATGCTCCGTTTTTCTTTGAAACCGGATCCTACATCGATCCGGCCACGGGAAAAACCATCACCGGAGAAATTCAGCGCTACCTTTACGGAGATCCTACTGCGGGAAATTTAGCAGGCGGATATTTATTTAAAATGTGGGGACTTTGCGGAGCCGCCTTAGCTATGTGGCACGTCGCTAAACCTGAAAATAAAAAACGCGTGGGCGGTGTGATGATCGCCGCGGCCTTAACCAGTTTCATTACCGGAATTACCGAACCGATTGAATTTGCCTTTTTGTTCGTGGCTCCAATTCTGTATGCGGCGCACGCATTAATTGCGGGATTTTCATTTTTTGTTTGTATCGCTCTGGGGATCAAGCACGGAACAACTTTCTCACACGGATTGATTGATTTTATTGTTTTGTATCCTAAATCAACCAACGCTTGGATGTTATGGATTCTGGGCCCGATCTGGGCTGTGATGTATTTTGCGGTTTTTACTTACATCATCAAAAAATTTAATCTCAAAACTCCAGGACGAGAAGACGAAGTGTATCAAGTCACAATCCCACCCACAGGTTCACAGGATTCATTTTCAGAATCGTTGGCAGTTGCATTCGGCGGAGCTTCCAATATCAAGTCATTGGATTCGTGCATCACACGATTGCGGGTTCAGCTGAATTCAACGAAAGATATAAATCCTGAGGATTTCAAGAGGCTGGGAGCCACCAACAGCATCGTCATGGGAAATGGTATTCAAGTCATTTTCGGTACACGATCGGAAAATATCAAAAATCAGCTTGAGCAATATCTCAAAAATCCCGCTCCGATGAGCTTTAAAACGTCGTCTGAAAATCATCCTGTTGTTTTGATCAAAAATTCGCAGCTCGTTCAACTTTTTGGTGGTTTTGAAAATAT
>JACMMZ010000113.1 GCA_014378775.1 Pseudobdellovibrionaceae bacterium | reverse complement strand
GAAGCTGGGAAGATGACGGTCGAGAACATTCAGTTTTCTCTGGCTGAAATGCTGGCTGACTTTGATTCACTCATGAGGTTTAAAGCTGCAGAAAAAGGAATTGGATTTAAGTTCACCGTTGACACTCTTTTTCCCGATTTGATTTGCTCTGATCCGGTGCGCCTGCGACAAATTCTTACCAATGTGATCGGTAATGCGATTAAATTCACGGACAAAGGCCATGTTGAACTGTGTATTGAATTCGTAAATCCTATCTTGAAATTCACAGTCAAAGATACAGGTGTGGGCATTTCAAAAGATCAAGAGTCTAGACTTTTTCAACCTTTCACTCAAGCCGACGCATCCACCACCCGAAAGTTTGGCGGCACTGGTTTAGGTTTGGTCTTGTCAAAACGCCTGGCTGAAGCCCTGGATGGAAAACTAGAACTTATAAAAAGTCAGGAAAGATTTGGAAGCACTTTTTTGATTGAAGTGAAGTCGACATTACTTCCAAATGCAAAGCTCGTGGGGGCCGATTCACTGACTATTACCGCTGGCATTGCTTCCGGTTTTCATAATGACAGCCAAGTCTTGCAGGGTCTCAAGGTGCTACTGGTAGAAGACTCTCCAGACAACCAAATGCTCATCAGTATGTATTTACACAAAGAAGGGGCGAAAGTGAAGACCGCTTCTAACGGCGCAATTGGAGTCGAACTTGCTTTGACTGAAATGTTTGATGTTGTGCTGATGGATATCCAGATGCCCATTCTTGATGGTCATGAAGCTACAAAAAAGCTTCGTCAATCCAAATACTCTAAACCCATCATCGCATTAACCGCTCATGCCATGAAAGAAGAGAGAGCGAAATGTCTCGAATCTGGATTCACGGAGTTTTTGACCAAGCCCATTCAGAAAGATTTACTGATTGCAGTTTTATCTCGGTATGTTTCCCCTACCCTTAGAGAACCCTTCCCTATTTAATTTTATTCTGGAAAGATTCATTCTAAGGGTATTGAGTGGCCTGAAACATCCGTGAAATTAAATTACATCACTTTATTTGGAATCGCTGTGCGGTTTTTAGCTTTGTCACTTCGGTCTTGAGCTTGATCACCTATGGAAGTATTGCTCGAGCCAAATGTTTTATCCGTTTGAGAATGAACTCTAATTTCATTTCTGACGTCGCTCACTCCGGTAACGGATTCTGCGCAATCTTCTGCCACACGCTTCATCCGGCGCTCACTTACGGTTCCGCTTAAAGTCACTTCAGAGTCTTTCACGCTTACTTCAATATCAGTCGCGTCGACAGCGTGGTCATGATAAAGCGCTTCACACACATCGTCTTTAATTCTTTCGTCAGAACGCTTAAAGCCCTTAGGCCCTTTACCGAAAAAACTTTTAGTTTTTTCTTTGGCTGATTCCCAAAGGCTTTCCTTGCTATGTGATTGTGGCGACCAGCTTTGTGAAGAATTGAGATCGTAATTTCCTGAGGGATAAGGACTTGAATATCCCGCCTGCTTAGATGTATCGCTGCGGTGGTCTAAAGAACCGTTTCCACGGCCTGTTTGAATTCTTCCGTCATCGAAATTGCTTGAATAGTTCTTTCGTTGTCGACCATCAAAATAATCTTGCTCAGCAGCTGACGCCGGATAATCGCTACTTGAAAATTGATCATAATCACCTTCCGAGGCGTTGCGACCGTAATCTTGATTGCGGAATTTTGATTGCTGATTTTGCTCGTTTGCTTCGCGCTGATTTGTCGAATAGCGATTATCACCGCCCTGGCCGTATCGTTTGTTTTGCATAAAAGATGTCTCCTTCAAATTTTGTTAAGAACTTTTTTTTGATTACAGCTTTCAGGTTTGCAAATATTTTGCCATGGCACATACGATGCGGTTTTTGGTCAAAATTGTTTCAACTGACTCGTGCAGGCACTGAGCGGTTCAAAGCACGATAGGGATCTTCAGCTGTGAGGATTTTTTGACGTAATGATTTTAACCAAGAGGCAAAAATGAACAAATGCGAAGACTGTGGAAGTGCTTAGGATAAGACACTCCTAATACGCATTAACGACAAAATATTTTATGCAAAGAGAAAACTAGTTTCTTTATTTTTGAGTCATGAATTCGATAGTACACATACAGCCCACGCTTTTCTGATACGAGCAAATTCTCAAGCTTCATTAGTTTTAAAAACTGAGAGATTGATGACTGCGAACCGCCGCACAGCCCTTCTAATTCGCCTACAGATTTTTCTCCTTCTGCCAAGTGACATAAGAGCATCAGCCTCTGTGGATGAGAGATGGCTTTCAAAATAGCCGCAACGCTTTTACATTGTTCATTCATTTCTACCAAAGAATTACTTTCTTGACTTTTCATATTATATTATAATAATATACTTATATTATAAAATCAAGACAAAAAAGGTTTACAATGAAAAACAATTTGATATTTCAACAACTTTTCGAATCGCAAAGTTCAACTTTCACCTACCTTCTTGGAGATGCGGTCTCAAAAGAGGCCATTTTGATTGATACTGTAATTCAGACGGTAGATCGGGATTTAAAACTTGTCGCGGAACTGGGCTTGAAGCTTGTGTATGTTCTCGATACACACATCCACGCGGATCATGTCACCGGTGCTGGTGAAATCAGAAAAAGAACCGGAGTGAAAACAGCCGTACCTCAAGCGGCAAACGTTCCCTGCGCCGATCTCAATTTAAGCGACGGTGATGAACTTAATTTCGGTTCGTTCAAAATTAAAACTTTAGAAACCCCTGGCCATACAGATGCATCACTGAGTTATCTTTGCGAAGGCATGGTATTTACAGGTGATGTGCTTTTAATACGTGGAACGGGACGTACTGATTTTCAGAGTGGTTCTGCCGAAGTTCTTTATGAAAGTGTACATAAAAAATTATTCACACTCCCGCCCGAAACTCAAGTTTATCCAGCGCACGACTACAAGGGATTTACTTCGTCGACGGTGGAAATGGAAATTCGTCACAACCCGCGTGTTGGTAGCCGCAAAACAAAAACGGAGTTTGTGCAGATTATGAAGGATCTTAAGTTGGATTTACCTCAAAAGATAAGCGAGTCTTTGCCGGCAAATATGACCTGTGGCACATCCCAGTCTAAGGATGAGCTAGTTAAATTCCAAACACTGAATCCACAAGAATTAACCGCACGTTTTGACCAGGCTCTAATTGTTGATGTGCGTGGACCAGAGGAATACTTCGGAGAGCTTGGGCACATAAAAAACTCTCATCAAATTACTTTGGGTGACAACCTGAAACAGTTTCTCGAAGGATACAATCGATCAGAAGAGATCGTGTTTGTATGCAGATCGGGCCAGCGTTCGCAGGATGCTGCAAAACTTGGAGTCAGTATGGGATTTCAAAAAGTATCTCACTTGGGTGGTGGAATGCTGAACTGGAATGAATGCAAACTTCCGGTTGAACATAAAGGCCGTGCTTAAATGGAAAATTATTATTTGCCGTTATTGGGTGGTTTGTTAATAGGTGCTGCGGTTTCATTCATGCTTTATTTAAATGGTCGTGTAACCGGAGTCAGTGGAATCATTTACGACGCTGTAGTGACCCCGACAAAAAAGGATAGTGTTTGGCGATGGTATTTTATTTCTGGTATGCTCATTGGTGGATTCATTCTTAGAATCGTGAAGCCTGAGGCCTTTTCCGGCGACCTACCCACTTCAAATTGGACGCTCGTTGTAGCGGGCTTGCTCGTGGGATTTGGAACTGTACTTGGCAGTGGTTGCACCAGCGGCCACGGAGTTTGTGGAACAAGTCGTCTTTCGCCGAGGTCCTTGGTCGCAACAATAACATTCATTTTAGCGGGAGTCGCTGCAGTTTTTGTGTTTCGAAAGCTCGGAGTCTTTCTATGAAAAATAATGTCGTCGCTTTAATTGTTGGAATTTTATTCGCAATCGGACTTGGAGTTTCTGGAATGACAAAACCCGAAAAGGTTTTTGGTTTTTTAGACATCTTTGGAAAATGGGACGCTTCTCTCATTTTCGTAATGCTTGGTGCAATACTTGTTCACCTCATCGCCTATCGATTTATTATTAGATTAAAATCACCCCTTTTCTCCAAGCTGTGGCATCTGCCAACAAAAAAAGAAATCACATGGTCACTTATTTTGGGGTCTTTTATTTTCGGGGTGGGATGGGCCTTGGCTGGTTATTGTCCGGGGCCTGCATTGACGTCACTAGCGAGCTTCCAAATGAGGCCGCTGCTATTTTTCGTGAGCCTTATTTTTGGAATGCTTACGTTTAGACTCATTGATCGCAAACTAAATTTAAAGAGGTAGACATTGGATATTTTAGGATATCTAGCTGCTGCGGTAATGGGAATTTCTCTGGGCCTTATTGGTGGCGGTGGATCGATTCTTACTGTGCCCATTCTGGTTTACTTGTTTAAGCAAGATCCGCTCATAGCGACTGCAGGTTCACTTTTTGTCGTGGGCGCTACAGCTTTTGTCGGTGCGATTATAAACGCCAAAAAAAAGCTTGTCGATGTTAAAACCGGACTTCTCTTTGCTCTTCCAAGTTTCAGTGGAGTCTTTGTCGCAAGACATTTCGTTTTACCGCGAATTCCAGATCATATTACTTCGATCGCGGGATTTAATCTGACGAAATCTATTTTAGTCATGAGCCTCTTCGGTATTATCATGGTGCTCGCCTCAAGAGCCATGATTTTTTCTGGCAGAAAAAATGCTAAACTTTTAATAGCAGAACTTGATTCCGATCGTGGAAGCTTACTGACTATTATTTGGCAGGGATTTGTCATCGGAATAACAACCGGTTTTGTCGGAGCAGGCGGAGGATTTCTAATTATTCCAGCACTCGTCTTAATTTTAAAGTTACCCATGAAATTGGCAGTCGGAACTTCACTTGCCATAATTGCCGCGAATTCCGCTTTCGGTTTTGCAATAAGTACCGCAGATATTTACTTTGACTGGGCCTTGCTCGTAAAAATTGCGGCCATCGGAATTTTCGGAATTGTCACCGGTCAATTTTATTCGTCAAAAGTAAATGAGAATTCACTTAAACGCTGGTTTGGATACTTCGTTCTGAGTATTGGATCCTTGGTGATTTTAGATCAAATGTTTAAG
>JACMMZ010000112.1 GCA_014378775.1 Pseudobdellovibrionaceae bacterium | reverse complement strand
TTTTCATCGGTCGTTGTACCGTCCAAAGTTTTAGAAGCTTCCTGGTCAAATGCCCGCTTCACTTTTTGCTGCGAAACCGTGATATTAAAATATTCTGGCTTTCGTAATATCCAAACTCCACCAACAGATTCGGTATCGGCAAAAAAATCATCAGCATCAATCGCTCCTGAATTCATCAAGCTCGCATTACTAATGTGATTGTTATCACGGGAAAAATTAAATTTAAAAATGTTTTCATATTCGTTTTTAAGTCTTAAACCTAATTCCACAGCACCGGTGGTTTGCGGGTATAACTTTTCAGAATCTAAAACAGCCGACGAATTGTAAGCATGGACACCGTAGCCTCCGACGCTAACTGAAACTGCATCGGATAAATTTTGCAAAGTATCGACTGATAACGTTTGGCGATTTGCCTGATATTTTGCAAAAGATGTATCTGCAATCACGGAAGTTCCATTTATATTTTCATTCGAAAAAGTTTCAATTTTAATGACACCAGACAAGGCCTGTCCTCCATAAAGAACCGACTGGCTCCCTTTCAGAACTTCAATTCGCTTAATCTTAGACAAATTTAGATTAAACAAATTAATCGTTCTTTGCGGCGAAGAGGCATCATAAGTCGGAACGCCGTCGACCAAAATCAGCACGTGGCTGGAATCTCCGCCACGGATGTAGATTGAGTTCGGTTGCAAATTACTGGTCGATATCGAAATATTGGCTTTAGTCGAAAGTAACGCCGGCAAGCTGCTAGCACGGGATTTTCGGATTTCGTCTTGATCGATGATAATTTTGTCAGTCGAATTAAAATTTTGATCACTGACATTAAGATTCAGCGTAGGGGCTGCGAAAGCGGGACAGGATAACAGGCTAAAAAGCGATAGAACAGCAGCAGCGAAGTAAATATTTTTCATGGGATGATTTATATTTACTTCGCGCCACAAAGACAAGCTGAAAAGGAAACTAACCCACATTTCGATTGAAAACTTCAAATAAAGTGGGTTCACCCAAACCAAGTCGTTTTTGTTCGCCATTCGGACCTCGTTTAAGGAAAAGAATCGCCGAATATTCTTAAAACGCAGAATGGGTAAGGTTTATTTTTCTCGCGTTTTTATAATTTCTTCCACCACGCTAGGATCGGCTAAAGTTGATGTGTCTCCTAAACTCGTTAATTCATTTTCGGCGATTTTTCGCAAGATTCGACGCATGATTTTTCCTGAGCGTGTTTTCGGAAGTCCGCTGACCCAATGAATTTTATCTAAAGATGCTATCGGCCCGATGCTTTTACGAACGGCATCGTTGATTTCTTTTTTTAAAGCATCTGATGATTTAAAATCATTTCGTAAAGTGATGTAAGCGTATATTCCTTGTCCTTTCAAATCGTGCGGATAACCCACCACCGCAGATTCGGCCACTGCCGGATGAGTGATAATGGCGGATTCAATTTCAGCCGTTCCTAATCTGTGCCCCGAAACGTTGATTACGTCATCGACTCGGCCGGTGATCCAATAATCCCCGTCTTCATCACGACGGCAACCGTCTCCGGTAAAATAATATCCTGGATAGGTGGAAAAATAGGTTTTCTCGAAACGATCATGATCATTAAACACCGTTCGCATTTGTCCTGGCCAAGAATTTTTTATGACTAACATTCCATCTGTTGGCCCATCGATGACTTTTCCTTCTAAAGTTAGAATTTCAAGTTCGATTCCTATCAAAGGTTGGGTGGCTGATCCTGGTTTTAATTTTGTTTCAAACGGAATAGCAGAAATCAAAATCCCACCCGTTTCCGTTTGCCACCAGGTATCCACCACGGGACAGTTTCCATGACCAACATTTTCTGAATACCACATCCAGGCTTCGGGATTAATCGGTTCGCCGACGCTGCCTAAAACTTTCAAACTTTTTCGAGAGGTCGATTTTAAATGATCCAGTCCCTCTTTCATCAGTGCGCGGATGGCAGTGGGTGCCGTATAAAAAATGTTAACTTGGTGTTTATCAATCACTTCCCAAAACCGCGCCGCAGTCGGATAAGTCGGAACGCCTTCAAATATTAATGAAGTCGCGCCGTTACAAAGTGGTCCATACACAATATAACTGTGCCCGGTGATCCAACCCACGTCGGCCGTACACCAGTAAATATCGCCCGGTTTGTAATTGAAAACTTTTTCGTGCGTGTAACTGACAAAAGCTAAATAGCCTCCGGTTGTGTGCAGAACTCCTTTTGGTTTTCCCGTTGACCCTGACGTGTAAAGAATAAAAAGCGGATCTTCCGCGTCCATCTCGGTCGGTTCACACCAAGCCTCAACCAATTTCATTTCATCTTTATAAATCAGATCTTTGTCGGTCGGAGTCCAAGCGGTCGAAGTTCTGTCGATCACCAAAACTTTTTTCACCGTGGTGGATTTTTTCAAAGCTTCATCGATATTTTTTTTCAGTGGAATGGTTTTACCCGCACGCAGCCCTTCGTTAGCCGTAATCACAAAAGTGGCTTCACAATCATTGATGCGGTCCGCGATGGAATCCGCCGAGAATCCGCCAAACACCACACAGTGAATAGCCCCGATCCGCGCGCAAGCCAGCATAGCGTAGGTGGCTTCAGGAATCATCGGCATGTAAATAATTACGCGATCACCTTTTTTAACGTTATGTTTTTTAAAGATGTTGGCCATTTTGCAAACGTGATTTAAAAGCTCACGGTAAGAAATTTTTAGCGAAATCTCTCCGGCATTGTCCGGTTCAAAAATCAGTGCGGTGCGATCCGGAGTTTTCCTGGCGTGCCGATCCACGCAATTCACCGAGACATTTAATTTTCCGCCGAGGTACCATTCGATATTTACAGGGTGCGTGAAAGAAATATTTTTCAATTGTGTCCAGGGCTTGATCCAATCCAGGCGCTTTGAAATTTCAATCCAGTGATGATCGTAAGAGTTGTTAACAAACATGTTTCCTCCGCAGAAAGACTCATTCTCATTTTGAGACAGTAACAGGGTCAAGAGTAATATATCCGCCATTTTTGTCATTTTAAGCCGCGGTGTTAGAAAGCTAACACTTCCCCGAGAATATAGAGCTGATGAGAGAGGCCCGAAGTTTGAATATTGTATAGCTTAGGAGACTTTTATGAAAAACATATTCAATAAAGCAATCTTGTTTACATCGTTATTATCGGCAGCGCTTTTATCAAGCTGCGGTCAAAGCGGCGGCGGCAATAATAATTCAGGCGCTTACAATCAGGCCTGCGGCGCGGGTTTTTATTATCAAGGCAATCAATGTTACCCGATCAACGGCGGAGGCATTGGACAAAGCGCTTCTTTTCAATATACCAATGGTTTCTATGCGGATAATTATTCGCAAACCAGCACCATCCGAGTCACGAACGGAGCTCGTATGAAACAATTTTTTAAATTTGCCATGGGTGTTTGTGATCGCGCAGCCACCAATTTCGGACAAGCATCGTGTGATGCTTACGTCGGTGGGAAAATGGATATCATCATTCAATTCCCAAATTCTTCGAACAGTTCTATGTTAGCCACTTTTATCGCTCGTCCACGATATAATCAATACGGAAACTACTCAGCCCAATTTCCATCAGGTTGGGGATTACTGGGAATCGCTTTAGGTTCAGTCACTGGAGTTTACATTCCGGATCCTAAATCTTACACCGGTGCTTACCGAAATCCTCTACAATTAGAAATGGCTGTATCAGCCATCAATAATTCAGCGGGATTTGAAGCTCGTGGCTACGGCGATTATTGGACTGGAGCCAACACAACTTTGTTATCAATCCAAGTTCCTCAGGGAAAAACTGAAGATAACCAAATCAATTTTAATTTCCTCGTCGGCGGACAA
>JACMMZ010000111.1 GCA_014378775.1 Pseudobdellovibrionaceae bacterium | reverse complement strand
TTAAACCAAAAAGTTCGATTCCTTTAGATGTTCATTTGATGATCGACAACCCTGAAATTTTCATCGAGCAATTTATAATAGCGGGAAGTGATTATTTAACCATTCATGTAGAATCGACTAAGAATGTTGAGGCTAGCCTTAGGATGATTCGTGATCTAGGTGCAAAGCCGGGAATTACGGCTCGCCCGGGTACAGCACTGGAACAATTAAAACCGTTTCTTCATTTAGTTGATTTGGTTCTCGTTATGACCGTGGAGCCCGGTTTCGGTGGTCAAAAATTTATGGAAAGTCAGCTGGAAAAAGTCAAAGAGTTGAAATCGATCCGCGAAGAGAAAAAATTAAATTATCTGATCGAAGTCGACGGCGGAATCAATCCTGACACGGCAAAACTTTGCTGGGAAGCCGGAGCTGACGTGCTGGTGGCAGGTTCAGCCATTTTTAGTACGAATGATTATAAATCAAATATCGAAGCCTTGAAGTAAGGAATTAAGCATGAAGAATTTTATATTAAACGGTCGAGATCTCAATATTAATTCTTTACACGAAATGGTTTTTAGTTCGGGAGTATTTTCTTTAAGCGAAGATGCGGTGGCAGAAATTAAAAAATCTCGTGATTATATTGAATCACGAATTCAAACCGGTGAAGTCATGTACGGAGTTAATACGGGCTTTGGTGCTTTTTCTTCCGTGCGAATCTCTGATTCGCAAATTGAACAATTGCAAAAAAATCTGATCCGGTCCCATTCAGTCGGAATCGGGGAACCATTTACTAAAGATCAGTCAAAAGCCATGATGATTTTGCGAGCGAACACTTTGGCTCGGGGTCACAGTGGAATTCGATTGGAAGTCGTTTCAAAAATTCTTGAATTTCTCAATCATGATGTGATTCCGATTATACCTTCTCAGGGAAGTGTCGGGGCTTCGGGAGATTTAGCTCCGCTATCGCATTTGGCATTAGCCTTAATCGGTGAAGGAGAAGTCTGGGGGGGTACTCTCAAATCGATCAAGCCTTTAGAACTCAAAGCGAAAGAGGGATTGTCGTTGATCAATGGCTGTCAGGTAATGACTGCCGTGGGATTACTATCGTTGTACGAAGCCATTCAATTAATGAAGCTGGTGGATATTTCGGGAGCCATGTCTTTAGAAGGCCTTCGTGGATCGCGAAAGCCGTTAGACCCATTGATCGCGGAAACTCGCCCGCATAGCGGTGAAGCAAAAACCGCCAAAAATTTACTAAGGATTTTAGGCGAAGAATCTGAAATTTCAAAAAGCCATGCAGTTAATGATCACCGCGTTCAAGATGCCTATTCGGTTCGGTGCATGCCGGCCGTTCACGGCGCGGTGAAAATGGGAATCGAATACGCGGTGAAAGTTTTAGAAACAGAAGCCAATTCCAGTACTGATAATCCGTTGGTCTTTGCCGATGCTGGGAAAATTTTATCCTGCGGTAATTTTCATGGGATGCCGGTGGCCCATGCGATGGATTTTGCGGGAATTCTCATTTCATCATTAGCCAGTATTTCGCACGAAAGAATTTCAAAATTTATTTCTACGCAAATGAGTGAACTTCCGCCATTTCTAGCTCTGGATGGTGGGCTCAACTCAGGTCATATGATGATTCAAGTTGCTAGTGCGAGTCTTGTTAGCGAAAACAAAATTTTATCTCATCCCGCCAGTGTGGATTCAATGCCGACGTCGGCTGAAAAAGAAGATCACGTTTCAATGGGGTCTATTGCGGCTCGAAAATTCAATTCCATTGTGAAGAACGCTTACAATGTTGTAGCCATGGAGTTTTTAGCCAACACGCAAGCTTTAGACATGATTCTACCGTTAAAGCCTACGGCCGGGGTTCTCAGCGCTTACAACTGTATTCGTCGTGAAGTTCCCTATGCTAAAGAGGACCGAATTTTTTCGCATGATGTAACCAAGATCCATAAAATGATGAAGGATGACAGCATCATCAAAGCGGTTGAACAAACGGTCGGTGTATTAAATGTTTAAAATTATTTTAACCATTTTATTATTAACACTGGTCATGTCCGCACAGGCAGGGGAAGTTTTGACGGAAAAATTAATCACTCAGTTATTGGAAACAAAAAAAGCCTTTGTGGTTTCACCCTACAGTGTGGGCGCGGCCTTATCCATGACCGCCGAAGGGGCGGCAGGCGACACCAAAAAAGAATTCGCCAAAGTCTTGAATCTACCTTGGTCAAATGGTTTAGAGAAAAATAATTCCGAGGTATTTCAGTCGGCACAAGCCGTGTGGGTAGAGCAAACTTATCCGGTGAAATTAGGTTTTTTGGATAAATTAAAAAAGAAATACCGCGCAGGGTTTGAAAAAGCCGATTTTAAAGATCAAAGTGAAGAGGAGCGTCTCAAAATAAATCACTGGGTCGAAGAAAAAACCAAGAATAAAATTAAAGATTTACTGTCTTCGGGAAGCCTAACTTCGTTGACTCGTTTAGTTTTAGTCAACGGAGTTTATTTTAAAGATTCGTGGCTTCAAGCCTTTGATAAGAACTTAACTATAAGTCGAACTTTTCAAGTTGCCCCGGGTCAATCCGTGGAAATAGAAACTTTAAATAAAAAATTCAAAGCTGTTCAGTATTACGCCAGTGATCATTTTGAATCGATTCAGCTTCCGTTTAAAACAAAAGGTTTCGCCTTAAGATTATTTTTACCAAAAGATTTTGAGATCTCGTCCGCCATGGTGAAAGAAATTTTAAACAAAAAGAATAAACATTACTCTCCACTTGAAATGACGGTGCAGTTTCCCAAGTTTAAAATTGATTTTGAGATCGAACTATCTGAAAATTTTAAATCCTTAGGTTTAATTTTACCCTTTTCTGACCGCGCTGATTTCAGCAAATTGAGCAAAGTCGCGCTTGTTGACCGGCTTCGTATTAGTCTCATTCAGCACAAAGTGTTTATCGAAGTAAATGAAGAGGGTGCTGAAGCCGCCGCCGCCACCGCCGTTGTGTTAAAAGGAAGATCAATGAATCCCAAATCAAAAGAGTTCATTGCCAATCGGCCTTTTGTTTATGAAATCGTTCGGATCAATTCGGCGACTTCAGAAGATATTTTATTCGTGGGCTTTTTTAAGCCTGAGAGAGTGAATTGATGATGATGACGACTGAGCAAAAAAAATCAATTAAAGCACCAACGGGAACTGTCTTAAGTTGTAAAGGCTGGCTTCAAGAAGCAGCTTACCGCATGATTCAAAATAATCTTGATGCGGAAGTAGCGGAAAATCCTGAACAGCTGGTGGTTTACGGTGGAATTGGAAAAGCCGCTCGGAACTGGGACTGTTACGAGAAAATTTTGGAATCTTTAAAAACTTTAGAAAATGATGAAACCTTACTGGTTCAATCGGGAAAGCCGATTGGGGTTTTAAAAACCCACGAAGATGCTCCGCGCGTTTTAATTGCCAATTCGAATCTAGTTCCCAAATGGGCTAACTGGGATCATTTTCATGAGTTAGATAGAAAGGGTTTGATGATGTACGGCCAAATGACGGCCGGTTCTTGGATCTATATTGGAACTCAAGGAATCGTTCAAGGAACT
>JACMMZ010000110.1 GCA_014378775.1 Pseudobdellovibrionaceae bacterium | reverse complement strand
GAAAAGTTCACTGGTTGAATTTTTTGGAATGCTCAAGGGAAAAGAAAAAAGTCGACTCGTGACAGTGCGATCCTTCGATGAAAATTATCCCTTTTACGGAACTATCGGGTCCGAACGCGCTCCGTTAAATTCTGATTCAAAATCAGTCTGGATCGATCCGGAATTAGTCAAAATGCTGGATGTTAATCTGAGTCAAGTTGATTTAAAACTCGGGAAGCTTGCGGTCAAAGAAATAGATATTATTACCAAAGATAGTTCACGTTTTTTTAGAGGTACTGGATTTGCTCCAGTTGTTTATATTTCGCAAAAGATATTGCCGTTAACCGAGTTGGTAGAGCCGGGAAGTACGACCAAGACTTTTTTACTTTATAAATTAAATAATCTGTCGCGATTGAAAGACATGCAGACTGAATTTTTTAAAGATATCAAAGACACTTCTATTAAATTTGAAACTTCCCAGGACCGCGCGGAAAGTAGTAATTCCACGTTTAAGTATTTCACGGATTATTTGGGTCTGGTGGCTATCGTTTCCATCAGTCTTTGCTTTTTATCCGGTGGATACCTGATGCGCTGGGCTTTTCAAAAGCAAAGAAAAAATATTGGAATCTATAAAGCTTTAGGGATGTCGGATCTTAAAATCCAGTGGATTTACATTTTACAAGTTTTGATGACGTCGATGATAGCGTTTATTCTGTCTTTAATATTGTTTTATTTTATTAAGCCGGTACTTAATTATTATTTTGTACAGAATTCATTACCGTTTCAATTGAGTTTGACGGCGACCAGCGTTTTGATCTGTTTAGGTATTTCAGTCATTGCACCGCTATTCATGTTTATGCCGATTAACAGTTCTATCGCTCAGTTGAATCCGAAAGATCTGTTCCTAGGACAAACGGCTTCGGTAAAAACCTCGCTGCGCATTTATGTTTGGTATATTATTTGCGTTATCGGATTTTGGGGATTAGCTTTTTATCAATCCCATTCATATCAGGTAGCCACTCTGTTTACGGGCGCGTTGACATTGATTATCGTGTTATTAAAATACTTTCTTCATACGCTATTTTTTTTAATGCGTCTTTACATCAGCCGATTAAAACTTAAATGGACGACTCTTTACGCGATTAAATCGGTTATCAATAAAAAATCAGCTGTGGATATGGTTTTTATCACTTTTACCGTTTCGATTTTGATTTTGACTTTGCTTCCACATATAAAGCAATCCATCGTCAATGAAATTAGGCCTACGCAGACGTCGACGCTACCTCGTTTATTTCTATTTGATGTGCAATCAGGTCAAAAAGACGAACTTCAAACAATGAGTCAAAAATTATTAGATGCTCCGTTAGAATTTAATCCGTTGGTCAGATCACGCATTTTGAAAGTGAATGATGTCGATTACGATCGACTCCAGAATAGCGATAGTTTGTCTACTCGCGAACAAGAAGAAGAAGTTCGGTTCCGTAACCGAGGAGTTAATCTGACCTATCAGGCTGAACTCAAAAATTCGGAATCGATTGTCGAAGGCATTTGGAATCGAAAAAAATATGATGGCACAAGCTTACCGGAAATTTCATTAGAGAAAAAATATGCTGAACGGATCAATGCTCATCTCGGAGATGTCATTTTATTTGATGTTCAAGGGCTTGAGCTTCAGGGTCTGGTTACTTCAATCAGAACCGTGAAATGGACCAGCTTTAGCCCTAACTTTTTTATTTTATTTCAAGACGGTGTATTAAATGAGGCTCCGCAAAATTTTTTGACTGCGGTTTCAACATTGAAAGATTATGACAAATTTCAAAATACGGTGATAGAGAAATTTCCCAATATTTCAATTATCGATGTTCGCCAGACGGTCAAAGATCTTTTGGTTTTTGTGGATCAAATGGCTCTGGCTCTTCAAATGATGGCTATCGTTTCGATTATTTTGGGTTTTTTTATTTTTATCGTATTGGTCAATACGCAGATTCAAGAGCGGCTAAATGAATTTAATCTACTCAAAGTTTTAGGATCCGAAAGTTCGGTGATTCGTAAAATTATTTTTATGCAGTTTTTCTTCATCGTAAGCATAAGTTTAATTGTAGGACTTGGACTAGGGCTTGTGTTAACTCAAATTCTGGTCAAATTTGTTTTCGAAATTGAAACGAGTTTTGATTTCATAGCCATGTCAATTATCGCTTTGATGTTACTGCCAGTTGTTTTCTTGATTGTGGCCAAAGCAACTCGATTTTTGGATCGGCTTTCGCCAATTGATTTAATCCGTTCATAGTGGTATAAATATGTATGTCTATAATCAAGGCCCTAGATATTCTTAACCAAAATGGTGTAGTCGCGTTCCCGACAGAAACCGTTTATGGTCTCGGGGCTAAGATAGATTCGGATGAGGCTTTAAAAAAGATTTTTAGCACGAAGGAACGTCCGTTTTTTGATCCGCTGATTGTTCACGTCGATACTATTGATAAAGCAAAAGCGTGTTTCAAACACTGGAACCCGGTAGCGGAATGCATGGCCAAAAATTTTTGGCCTGGTCCATTGACCATCGTTATGGAAAAATCGGAACTCATTTCTGATGTGATCACTTCCGGTTTATCCAGCGTCGGAGTTCGCATACCTGATCACCCGGTCGCTTTAGAATTGCTTCAGAAGATTAAAATCCCTTTGGCTGCGCCCAGCGCTAACAAGTTTGGTAAAACCAGTCCGACCAGTGCCGCTCACGTTAAGAAAGAATTTTTGGAAACTGTTTATGTGCTCGAATCAGATATTCCCTGTCAGATCGGCATTGAATCAACTGTTCTTCTTGTCAGAAACAATCTAGATATTTCTATTCTTCGTCCCGGTCTTATTGTTAAAAGTGAAATTGAAAAAATACTGATTCAGAATAAAGTTTCCTATCAGTGGAAGGAAACGGTTGATAAAAAAGAATCTCCGGGCCACCTGAAACATCATTACATGCCGGAAATTCCTTTTGTCATTTGTCGTAATCCTCACATGAAAGTCAAAGATGTGGGACAAATCGTTGATCAAAGACTTTCAGCCTTACCGGATGAAGTCGAAGGGGTGAAGATTTTAAAACCAGGTAAGCCTGTATCGAAAATTGAATTTTTAAAGTTAGCTGAAACACCTCAGCAGGCCGCGCGCGAGATTTATTCTCAATTGAGAACGGCCAGCGAACGAAAGCCCGATTTGCTCTGCCTGGCACTGCTAAAAGACTACTCCGCGGGACCCGATGCCGAAATGTGGGACAGCGTTCTGGATCGACTTTTTAAAGCCGCTAGTTTGGTTATTGATTAGCATGAATTATCTCAGAGCATTTTTTAAACTTTTATTATTTTTCATCATTCTGACTTCTTATTTCTTAGTTGCCAGCCTTATTTACGTATCTACTTTCAATCCGATTAGCCGAAGACGTCGTCTCATCAAAAACACGCAGCGCTACGCTCATTTCATGTCATTCATTTTCAAAGTAAAACTTTTTTGTAAAAATCCTATCGATCAGTACGAAAATAGTCTGATTATTGGGAACCATTTGGGCTTCATTGACTTACTTTGCTTACAAAGAATTCAGCCCTGCGTTTTTATCACTTCGGTCGAAATGAAAAATACCCCGCTGTTAGGACAAATCAGTCAATTGGCAGGTTGTGCCTACGTCGATCGTTTAAATCGATCACATATTCAAGATGAAATGCAAGATATCGTTACCGTATTAAAAGAAGGATTTCGAATTGTTCTTTACGCTGAGGCGCAAGCTTCAAATGGTGAGCAAGTTTTACCATTTAAAAAAACCTTGATGATGGCCGCAGGCTACGCCGATCGTCCGATTCGGCCCTATGTTTTTAATTTTACAAAAGTGAATGGTCGGCCGGTGGAATTTAAAGATCGCGATCATCTTTGCTGGTACGGAGACCAAACTTTTTTCCCGGCCATTTTTAGAACGATGCAGTTAAAAAGTATTGAATGCGAAATCGAGTTTCTAGAACCTGTTTATATTAAACCCGACGATGATCGAACTGTGGTTTCAACTACGATTCACGATTTGATCGAAGCTAAATTTAAACCGTTCGTTAGGTATCCCGCAAATCCCTTGACCCAGTCATGATCTGAATTCAAGCATTCAATATAAGTAAAGTGCTCTCCACCATTTTCCAAAAAAGTTTCTCGG
>JACMMZ010000109.1 GCA_014378775.1 Pseudobdellovibrionaceae bacterium | reverse complement strand
GAGCTGTAAAACATTTTCACAGGACCTCAAAATGGCAGTCGGATTCCGGCGACATAGGTCCATGTTCGGAAGAAAAGAGTTGTTTGCGGAACTAACTCAACAAAAAATAGAGAGGATACAAAAACAACAAGGATGTAGCACATGATAATTCACAAAACGTTAAAGCCCAGTTTCTTAATCGTTTCTATTCTGCTGATTCAAATGGGCTCGGTGCACGCATCGGCCGCTCCTTCGAACAATGATCTTGAATCTGCACAAATTGAAGCCGAAGAGGGACAAGCCGATTTAGAGGCGACTAAAGCAGATCACGTTGAAGTTAAAAAACGTTTAGAATCTGAATCAAAAAAACTATCTGAAGCTAAAAATCTCGCGCAGAAAACATTGGAAAATTCAAAAAGAGCAGAAGCCGATTTAAAAAAAGATACGATGCAGGTGGAAAAAGAAATTGCAAAATCAAAACAAGAGGCAGCCGAGGCTGAAAGATCACGACAAGCCACAGAAAAGCAGATAGCGGATTACCAAAATAGAATAAAACAAAACCAAGATAAAGTAGCTGCGGCCAAAGCAAAAACGGCTGAGACACTGGCTCAGGCCGGAAAAGTTGAAGGAGTATTAAAAGATACCCAAGCCAAGAATAAAGATCTTGAAAAAGAGCACGACAATATGCAGTCGCAGATTTCCAACGCTCAAAAGCAAGTCACAAACGAACAGAAAAAACTAGTTGAAGAGCAGAGTACTCAAGCCAAAACCAGAGCGGCTATTTCAAAAGCGATGGCTGATTCTAAAGTTGAAGAAGCTCGACTAAATCACGAGAAAACTAAATTAGACGCCGAAACTAAACGCAATGAAGTCGAGGCCGCCCGTTTAAAACAGCAGGCTCAGTTGTACACGGCCAGTTTAGAAAAAACCAAAAAAGAAATCGAAAGTTTGGAAGCGACTAATAAAGCCTCGGAGGAAAGTTTAAAAACAGCTAAGTCTCAAATTTCTAATTTAAAGAAAGAAGAAGAAAAGGCTCGTGATAAGCGGGAAGATTTCGCTAAAGATTTTGCGAAAAACCGAGTTGATATGGCCAAAGCTACCAGCGAACTCAATCAAGCTACAGCTCAAAATAGAAAAGCCGTTGCCACTTTGGAGCAAGATGAAAGACGCTTTACGGCCGAAGTTCAAAAATTAAGTGCGGACAAAACAAAAGTTTTGCAGGATAAATCGAAATTAGATCAACAGATTGAAAAGCTAAAAGTAAGTGTCGAAAATTTAAAAAATAAAAAAGGTATCTCTGAATCTGAGCTCAAAACCGAAAAGGTTAAACTAGAAACGGAAAAATTAAAATGTGGGCAGTTCATAACTCAATAAAGGGTTGGACCTTATACGGACTTAATTTACGTGAAGTCCAACTTTTGTTGAATACCATGTCACCGAATGAAATTAAGCTCACGAAAGTTTCATCCTTGGCGCAAAGGGATTGGATTTTTATTACTCGAGATCTGTACCCGGATTTTTTCGCCGCAACTGGTAAAGAAAATCAGGGGTTTTCTGATTACAGTGCGGGGCAAACGGCTTCGGATGTGGATACGGATTTTTTTATTATTAAGCCTCAAAAAGTCCACCATGCTCGGCTCCATGATCGCATAAACACTGAAGTTAAAGTCGTTCTAGAAGGACAGAGCAAGTCCTTTGAATCTGTTACCGTCGATATTTCTGAAGGCGGTATTTTCTTTAAAGAGGCGATTCCGGAGTGGGTGTCAGGGTATTTTATCGTACGCGTGTTTGATGGACCGCAAGCCTATCAAGTTATTTGTTCGTTAGTTGAGGATCAAAAAGTAAAGCAGCGAGTGCAAATTGTCAGCGAAGAAAGCGACTCTCATTACGTGAAATACAAAGACTGGTTATCAAGACTTAAAAGTTAATAAAACCACAACGCCTAAAATAATGCGATAAACTCCAAACCATTTGAAACCGTAATTCTTAATGATCGAAAGAAAAAAGCGAATGGCGAAGATGGCAAAAATAAATGAAAATAAAGTGCCGATGGCAAGTTGGGTCATATGCTCCGAGTGGATCATATCTTTGATTTTCCAAAGTTTGTACAAGGTGGCTGCGGTTAAAGTCGGAACGGCCAGAAAAAATGAAAATTCAGCCGCGTCTTTTTTACTCAAGCCCACTAATTGCCCGCTGACGATAGTTGCAGCCGAGCGCGAAACCCCGGGAACTAAGGCCAGACACTGCGACAGTCCAATAAGAAATGAATTTTTATAATTGATCGGCCGGTTTTCTTCATACTTTTTTCGTGAAAAAATCCAGTCGGTCAAAATCATGATAATACCACCGACAATCAAGGCCCAGGCCACAACCACAGAACTATCCATCATGTCGGCAATTATTTTTTTACCTAAAAAACCAATGGTCGCTGCCGGTAAAAAGCCAATCAGTAGTTTTTTATAAAATTCCAGATTGAATTTAAAACGCTCTTTGTAAATAACAACAACGGCAGCGATAGCTCCGAACTGGATAATAACATCAAAGGCCTGTGAAAATTCAGACGACTCCAAACCTAAAAAATGATTTGTTAAAATGAGGTGTCCGGTCGAAGATACTGGTAGAAATTCGGTCAAGCCTTCAACGAAGGATAAAATAAGAATGTGAAGATAACTCATGGTGCTCCTAATTAAATAAAACGGGTTTTCCGCTGTGAGGTAGCAGGATTTCATCGTCTTTGAGGGCCAATTGTCCGTTGATAAATGATCCCACCGGCCATCCGGTCACTTGCATTCCTTCAAAAATAGACCAATTCGATTTCGATGCCAGCCATGATTTTTTAATCTCCATTTTTTTATTCAGGTCAACTAAAGTCAAATCGGCATCAAAGCCGACGGCGATACGCCCTTTATTTTGTAAACCAAAAACCCGTCGTGGATTTTCTGTCAAAAGCATTGTCAATTTTTCTAACGATAATCTTTTTTCATGAACATGATTTAACATCACGGGTAATAAAGTTTGTACTCCGGGGATACCCGACGGTGATTGTGGATACGTCTGACTTTTTTCCTCTAAGGTATGGGGTGCGTGATCTGATCCGATCACATCGACGCATCCATTATTGACAGCTTTCCATAGATATTCAAAATGCCGGATATCGCGGATCGGCGGATTTTGTTGAGCTAGGGTTCCGAAGCGTTCGTAACAATCCGGAGCAGAAAAAGTAAGATACTGCGGTAAAATTTCAACTGTAGCTATATCTTTATGCTGAGCCAAAAAATCCATTTCTTCACCACTGGAGACGTGAAGAATATGGACCGGTCGATTGTATTTTCGAGCTAAGCGAACTGATTTGTGAGTGGATATAAAAGCACTTTCTTCGTCTCGCCAGATAGGATGCGATCGGGGATGACCGGAATCTATGGCGATTTGTTTTCGGTCTTTTAAACGTTTTTCATCTTCGCTGTGAATGATGACCCGACGGCTTCCATTTTGAAGAATTTGTTCAAACACGCTGTCTTCGTCGACGAGTAAATTCCCAAACGAACTTCCTAAGAAAACTTTGACGCCGCTACAGTGAGCCATTTTTTCTAAGTGCGATAACTGCAAAGTATTATCGGGACTACCGCCGATGAAAAAAGCGTAGTTGCAATGAGCCCTTTTTTCGGCTCGGAGTAATTTATCTAAAAACGATTCCTCCGTGGTGGTGCTGGGAAACGTATTGGGCATTTCAAAAATTGTGGTGACCCCTCCTAAAAGAGCGGCTCGTGTTCCTGATTCGAGATCTTCTTTATGCGTCATGCCTGGTTCGCGAAAATGAACTTGAGAATCAATGACACCGGGAAGGATGTGTAAACCCTTAAGATCTAAAGTTTGCTCTGCGGTATCCGAAGGCTCTATTTGCAGCGACGCAATTTTTCCGTCTTTAAGTGCCAGCGACACTTGGTGAGATTCCATGACCTTGGTGTTTTCGTTATAGATAAGAGCCGTACCGTGATTGAGGATGTAATCGTAATGTGCCATGTGGGATAACGTAACAAACTGAACTTAAATGGTCTAGAGAATAGTCTAGTCCAGATTGCAATGTTGTCTCGCTTCCATGAAAATTGTAGTCATGGATAGTTTCTTGTATTGGTATTCGCAAAATAACAAAATAATCATTCAGTTTTTGTGTATAAGCATTGGTTTTATTCTTATCTTTTTTATTTACAGAATGTTTTTTGCTGCATCAGATCCGGCGCTTGATGGCGGCGATGCCGGTTCGCAAGTCACCGGCCGCCAGATCGCCGATTTAGACAAAAAGATTTCTAAAATAATTGACCATCAAATTTCGGCTTCGCAGCCGGTAGTCTATACCGGTGAAGCCAGTGAATACGAAGCTAATGCAATGGCCGAAGCAAAAGCCGAAGCGCAAATTCAAGAAGAACTCCTGCAATTAAAAAAAGAGCTTCAGTCTGCAAAAGAAATGATTAGTCTTAAAACAAATGAATTAAATACTGCTAAAGAAAAATTTATCGACCATCAAAAAACTCTTCCGGGTATTGAAACAACGGATTTGACTTCAGACAATGGTGGCAGAATTTCCGGGGATCTCGGACTCATGGCTCAGATAAATGAACTGCAGCGTAAACTTAAAGAGTATGACATCATTTCAGATGATATCGCTGAATTACAAAGTCTTCGCGCGGAAAATGCCGAGTTAAAATCTAAAGTCGATGATAAATCTAGCGCAGGCTAAGGGGAATTGTATGAAAATAAAAAGTTTATGGATTCTAGCGGTTTTCCAGTTAATCCTGACTTCGAACTTAAAGGCTGCCGTGGCCACGGGGAACGGCGTTGAGTCCACAACATTTATTTCGGAATATAAAAAAGCTGCCAATGTCGCTTTACCCATGAGTCAGCGCTGGGCGGCTTTGCAAAAAGCATCCGCGCAAGCCAGCGGTGATGAATTCTTTAAAGTAATGGCCTTTGGAGATGATAAAGATTGGTTTATGCGAAACGCGAGCCTTGTTGCTTTGGATAAATCGGGTAGTGATATGGTTTATGACCAAGCAAAAAAATTAATGACGGATAAAGCTTTGGTCGTGCGCTCAGCCGCGGCCGATATTCTCATGAGATTAAATAACGACGCCGTCAAAAAAATCTTCTCAGCCGAATTAGAAAAAAAGTATAATTTCAACGGTCGAAATAGCCTGTGGATTAGAAAACAAATGATGACTCATTTGATCAAAAATCCCACCATCACTGAACGAGATTTTTACGTTCGGTATTTGAATGATCAAGACCCTGAAATCGCTGTCTTAAGCACGCGCGCTTTAGAAAAAATCACGCGTATTCGATTTACCGCTGCCAACGACAAAGATCTTATCACACAATGGAAAAAAGCCGCTCAACAAGAAAAATGGTAAAGCCTACGTTAGCGAGTTCGCCAGCAAGATTTCACGATACTTTGGCAGCGGCCAAATATCATCAGCCACAACTCGTTCCGCCGTATCGCAGGCATCGCGCAGCTTAAAACTAGCTGGCTGTACATGGTTAACGATATCATGCATGCGTTTTTCATCGCTCGAAATACCTTGAGATTTAGCCAATAAACTTTGAAACTTTTCCAGTTCAGACAGCACTGAACCCAACACATCATTCATTTCTTTTAATCTATTTTCAAAAACTTTTTGCGTGGCTTTTGAGGTGATCGATTCGTTGACCTTGAAAGACGAGTGAATTTGTTTCTCTAGCGCCGGCAATACATAGGTTTGAGTCAATTCGACTAAAGTGAGATGTTCAATTTCTAAAGTTTTTATATAGCGTTCAACGGCAATATGGTAGCGGCTTTCAATTTCTTCTGCGGACAACACATTAGTTGAAATTAAAAATTGCATGGCTTTTTTGTCTTTGAAAACACTGAGCGCTTCCGGAGTGGTGTTCAAAATGGGAAGTCCACGTTTTTTAGCTTCCACTTTCCACTCGTCGGAATAGCCATTTCCGGAGAAGCGAATATTTTTTGTTTCCTTCACCACTTGGCGAACGAGTTCCATGATCGCTTCATCACGTTTTTTCTTCTTAAGAATTTCCTTTAACCGAGCGGAGCATTCTTTAAAGCTGGCACTGACCGCGGCATTAAGGATCGCCATCGGTACTGATGAATTCTGAGAAGATCCGACAGCGCGAAATTCAAATTTATTTCCGGTGAAAGCAAAAGGGCTGGTTCGATTACGATCGGTGTAATCTTTCGAAACGTTGGGAATTTGGGAAACGCCCAGATCGATAATTTGCTGATCGGTGGCTTTGAGCGCCTTACCGGCTTCGATCGAATTAAGAATATTTTCTAATAGCTCGCCGATGAAGGCCGAGATAATAGCTGGAGGAGCCTCATTAGCTCCGAGGCGGTGATCATTCCCGGGGCTTGCGATTGAGGCTCTCAAGGGGGCAGCGTGATCATAAACAGCTTTTAATGTGATGGCCAAGCAAGCCAAGAAACGTAAATTCTGGTGAGGAGTATTACCAGGCTCAAGTAAATTTTCACCTTTATCATTAGCCATCGACCAG
>JACMMZ010000108.1 GCA_014378775.1 Pseudobdellovibrionaceae bacterium | reverse complement strand
TTAAGCGGAGCAAATCTTAATGGCAATCGGCTAGCATCGGCCTTTTTAAATTCTTCGCCGCCCACAGTATGAACGTGAATCGAATTTGTGGTGCCACGGTCGGCAATCGGCTGACCTAATGTCAGAATTATACGGTCGCCGGTTTTTGATAAACCGTTTTCAATTAATAATTTTTCAATTTGTTGAAGAATATCTTTTAAATTTTCGTACGGTTTTAGATGGAGAGTCTGTAAACCCCAAGTGATTTCTAATCGATTTAAAACGTCAACGTCAGTAGTAATCGCCACAACTTGCGCTTTCGGTCTAAAACTGGAAATAATTTGCGCGGTCTTTCCCGTGGTGGTTAAGCAAACAATGGCACTGGCGTTTAATTTTAATGCCGTTAATGCCGAACTAGCGGCAATGGCCGCCGGCACGCTGAGCAACTCATTTTCCAGTGAAATTTTATAATAATTATTTTCATTTTTTTCAACTTCCACGATAATTTCGTGCATGGTTCGTATTGCTTTGAACGGATATTTTCCGCTGGCGCTTTCAGCGGACAACATGAGAGCATCTGATCCATCCAAAACCGCATTGGCAATGTCAGTGATTTCCGCCCGTGTTGGACGTGGGTTTTCCACCATGGAATCTAACATCTGTGTGGCCGTGATCACTGGTTTCCCGAGTTCATTACATAAAGAAATAATTCTTTTCTGGGCGCTGGGTAATCGGCTCTGCCCGATTTCGACCGCAAGATCTCCCCGAGCCACCATCACCACATCACTGAGGCGAATAATTTCTTCCAAATTTTCTAGGGCTTCAATCATTTCAATCTTGGCCACAATCTTAGCCGGAGATTTTTTATTTTGGATAATTTCACGCAGTTGACGAATGTCTTTTCCGTGACGAACAAAACTTAAGGCCACGTAATCAACTCCGTTATTTAAACCGAACTCAAGATCTTCTTTATCCTTTGTCGTCATGGCTTCCACCGGAAGATTAACCCCCGGAAGATTCATGCCTTTTCTGTTTTTTAAAATTCCACCGTAAATGACTCGGGCTTTTAATTCGGTTTTACCGACCTCAAGGACTTCAAGTTCGATAAGTCCATCATCAAGTAAAATGCGATTTCCGGGGCTGGCGGCACGGCAAAGCTCTTTAAAATCACTGGGAATGAGCCCCGGTTTTCCGAGCACATCTTCGATCGTGACCGTCAGCACTTCATCTTGAGCTAATTCAATTGATCCTTTTTCAAAAAGACCCACTCGAACCTTCGGTCCTTGTAAGTCCTGTAAAATAGTAACCGGTGCCTTAAGGGACATCGATTTTTCGCGAATAATTTTAATCACGGATAAGTGCTGCTCGTGAGTCCCGTGACTAAAATTCAATCGGGCTACGTTCATACCGGCGAAAATAGCTTTTTCGATATTTTCTGGGGATTGAGTGGCGGGACCCATAGTGGCTACAATTTTTGCTCTTCGGTGTGCTAACATCCGAAAAGGATAGAATGCTATTGTTTAAAAGTCCTCATAAAAAACAGACCTTTGAGTTTTTTGTTTTCGGCGTTTTGTTTTTGACGAGCCTCAGCATCTTCTTTCCGCGCCAACTCATCGGAAGCTACTTTTCGCTGAAGAACACGTTTTTGATTTTGCACCTCATCCAACAAGCGAACTTCGTATTGCGCTAAGGTCTGCTTGTAGACAGCTCCTGGAATATTTTTGAATTGGTTCAAAAACTCAGTGGTGCTTCCTCGGCTTGGAAAATCTTTTGTTTCCACTAAATCCATGTCTTCGTTTTTCGTGATATTAAAAAAGACCGCTTCGTGCGATTTGTAGAGCTCAGTCCCTAGACTATTTTTTCTTATAAAATAAGTTTCATCTAAGCCCACGTTCACCGTGTTGAGATAAAAAGGAACTTTGAGATTATTTATGATGACAATTTTTCCTTTGAGTAATTCCACTTTAAACTGCTCTGCTTTCGCAGGAAGTTTGGCTGCTGGAAATTGCGTGATCTTGAAAAGTGCATCTTGACTGATATAAAGTTGAATTCGAGAAGGTGTTTCTTTAAAAGCATCATCCAAAGCGCGAACCAAGCACGGTGCTACTTCACGATCTAAACACTGTTCCGGCACTTGAATGATTTCACCGGCTGCGGCTTTGATTATAATAGTATTTAAAATAATAAAGCAGATGTATTTCATAATTTTTTTGGTACAAGCTTTTGGATATCAGCATTGAGATCCTTGTAAGACTTGAATTCTGATCTTATGATGTTGATGAGCGATTTTGATTCCGCAACGCGATTTTGTTTGTAATAATAATGACTCAGTAACAATAGACTTTTCGCCGTCCAGTTTGAATCGGGAAATTGACTGACCATAACGTCGATCTCTCGCAAGCAATCGGGTTCAAGTTTCTGCGTACAAATCAGATTTATTTTTTCATATTCGGCTTTGGCCATAAAATTAGAATTTGCGCCACCGGCCTGAATTTTTTCAATAACATTTAATGCGGCTTGATTATTTTCTTCTTTTTTAAATTGATCAATTTGAGAGAAATAAAATTCCGTCAAATCAAGTTCCTTCGAACTTTTTATCGAAGCTATCCCGCGGTCCTGATTCGAGGTTAAAGCTGACAGTTGTACATTCAAAGTGTTATTCTGAGCTTCTAAAATTTGAATGTGCTTTTGTTGTAAAGAGGATCCATCAATAGTTGACATGAAAACAAAAGCAAAAACCAGTTGGATCGCAAAGATCGCCGCCACAGTATAAGTGTAGTATTTGTGTTGTTTCATAATACTACTTTCGGCTGTGTCTCGACCAAAGTTTAAGAAAGATTTTCTATTAACTAAAAAACTTTCTCAATTTGATACAAACAACGCTGGATGAGAGGTGTTGGATGTGATTCGTTTTAGAATCGATCGTATTTACTTTTGAAAGGCAGCGGCCATGAATCGATAGTTTCGATCGCTTCGTAGTAAGATATCTCAAAGGTTTTCTGATTCATTTTTTTAAATAAAAAAGGTTGAACAGCGGGAAATTGAATAATTTTTTTATGAAAAGCATGGAAAGTTTTCTCGCCTAAAACTCCGCCCAGAATGGCGCTCGCCGCTGCGTAACTTGCCGATTTAAAGGCTCTATTTTTTTGTGCAGGCTTTCGAGTTCTTAAAAGAGTGCCAGAATTAATATATTTAATTTCTTTCATCTTTTGCTCTAAAGATAAGACCATGGCTTCTTTTCCGTTATCTTCAAATCCGGCCTTGTTCAAAGTCCGACGAATATCAGTCAAAGTATCCGTTTTACGTTTTGGATTGACCATTTTTGACATAAAATACGTGAGCATTTCGAGCCAAATTAATTTAATAAAATCTTTTTTCAAATCCACAATCGTCTCCGTGTAAGAACCGGCTTTATACAAAATATACTGAGCCGCTACGCGGGCGATGTGATTGACTGTCAAACGGCTCACCACGCCTAATTGTAATTCGGGGATATAAAAAGATGAATTATTTCTAAGATCTTGATTGATCTTCCGGCGTAAGGCCGGTTTCAATTTTTTAAGCGCTTTTTCAAATTGGGGATCCTGAGCGGTGTAAACGCTGAGATCTTGATGATTGAATTCCAGCTGAATCGAATTACAGACTAAATTGATAAAGCGATCGACATGATCGGTAATATCAATTTCATCGGCTTTGATACTTTTATCAAAACCACTTTCTAAAAACAAAAGGTAATCCTGCCATTTGACCCAAGGAACCACCGTCATTAAAGCCCACCGATTGTCGTTCAAATCTAAAAAGTCCGAAGATTTTTTGGTGGAAATATTTTTTTTATTTTCTTTTAAAGTTTTAAAATAAAGCGAATCGGGACTTTGGAAAATGCAGTGAATCACAAGTTTTTTATTTATTTTCTTAATCTCGGTGGGTAGATGCTTTTTTGCTAAATGAAAATCCCCCACCTGAATTAAAACTGTTCTATTCTTATGTTGGGATTGGATCTGATTGATCACTTCCGCGAAATGGCGATCTCGTGATTTGAGATTGGCTTTTGATTTTTGCGTGTTCATCCCAAAAACCGGGACTTTATTCAACATGGCCCATTTCATCAAAGCTCTGGTGGGCTCCCAAGGAAAACCCCAAGCTTTATGCCAATTCATATTTTTTAAAAAATCCAGCTCTGAAAGCTCCTCGGCTTGATACAAATCAATATTTTTTTGATCCTGAGAATTGAAACATTCCAACGCAAGGACGATATTCTTCCCGCCCATTTTCCGACAAATTCGAAGCAGGGATCGTGCGGACTGAGCCTGGGCATGAAAATCTCCGACCAACAAAATATCGCTTTTTAACACATCTCGGAAGACGGTCCCAGAGGTCACCGGCCGGCAGGCTGCGCGTTGTAATTCGTTTTCATACTGTTTGGTGTAGTTTTTAAGCTCTTTCGAGGTCAAACCAAGAATAGATTCCACCTGACTACGAATTTTTTTGTAGTAGTTAAAATGGATCGTCAATATGTCATTTTTAGTCGGGGCTATTGGTGCCATCTCGACATCATATAAACATATGACGCTAAAAACAAATCTTGATTTTCAACCTTAAACGAAAAATCATAGACTTATGAAAAATAAAACGAATCTTCTTTTAATCTCATTGTTAGTGAATGTTGGCATGTTTGCCTACCTCACGGTTCATCATTATGCTGTTCAACTGGGTTTAAATGGTCCAGGTCTTTGCAACGTCAGTGCAACTCTCAACTGCGATGCGGCGGCCGTCAGCTCGTACGCGGAAATTTTCAGAATTCCCATTGCCGTGATTGGATTATGCTTTAATTTTGTTATGTTAATCCTAGTTCTATTCAAAAAATTGAGCTGGACAGATGAAAGTGAAACCCAAAACGGCTTTGTCAAAATTCTGTTTGCTTTTGCTTCGATCACCTCTTTGATTCTGGGATTAATCTCAGTCTTTCAGATCCACGTGATTTGTCCTTTCTGTTTAGGAACTTACGTCTTCACATTTTTGAGCACTTACCTGGTTTGGTCTGTATTTTCTCCGTCGAATTTTGGATTGGGCGTATTTACTCGCCAAGGAAATATTATCTCCGGTGCAGTGATTCTGATTTTATCTTGGTTTGTTTCTGGCGCCATTCAAGATAATTATGGTTTAAACGAAATGAAAAAAATTGTTCCCGAAAAAATTGCGATTTGGCAAAACTCTCAAAATGTTTATGCCTTTTCAGATTTGGGTTTGGTGCAAAATCCGAATTCAAAAATCACCTTAATTGAATTCGCCGATTTCAAATGTTCACATTGTAAAATGGCCTCTCAATCTTTACATAACTACATGCAAGGACATTCTGAGGTAAAATTTATTTTCAAATCCTTCCCGTTAGATGGGACTTGTAATTCACTTATTCCTCAAGCCGGAGACGGAACTCGATGCAAAATGGCCACCTGGGCTTTGTGCGCTGAAGAAAAAGCGAAGAAAGGTTGGGATGTTCATAAGTACTATTTCGACAATCAAGAAACTTTATTTTCGGTTTCAGACCTGAAGGAAACAAATACTCAGTTAGCTCAAAAATTAAATTTAAGTTACGACGAAATTGAAAAATGTTCTGAATCAGTCGATAGCTATGAAACCATCAAAAAAATGGTGGCTGAAGCAAAAGATGCTAAGGTAGAAGGAACACCAACAATTTTCTTGAATGGAAAAAAATTAGAATACGGGCACTTTCCGCAAGTTCTTAAGGCCGCAATAGAGACATTGAACAAGTAGTTAATCTTGATTTTAAAGATATTTTGCGATGGCATCAGTGAATTGATCGACGCCACTTTCAAGCACCACGGCTACCGTGCTTGATAAACCGCGAAATATTTCGAGAACTAAGGCACTCACCGCAATCATCAGAATGGAAATCCACATTGACCGAACTAAGTACCGAGTCGAACGACTGTCTTTAATCCGCAATTCATTATACGCCAGTTCTACTTTTTCCAACATCAATTTTAATTCTTCGGAATGCTTATTAAATTTATCTTTGAGCTCTTGTTGTTTCGATCGAGTCAGCGATGACAGATCGGAAAATTTTCGATTCGATTCAATGGCTAAAATTAAATCGATGGCATGAGACACGTAGCGCTCAGCTTTTAATTTGAAATTCGGATAAATAAAATCTTTTTCCGAAAACTTTTTGAGTAATTGAACTGCTTTATTGAATTCGTGCGCAGTAACCAATCCCAACACTTCGCCGCGAATGGCATTTACATCCGTCCACGTCGAAGGCTTCATTTTAGAATTTTTATCGAGTTTTTGCGCTGCTGACATACGGATATTATCGGCATTGTCTGGACGATTCTGTAGAGGAAAATGACTTCTAGACTTGAATTATGGCACAGACTGTTCACAAAATTAGGTATGACAAAACAGCGAAGTCTCTCAACTAGACCATGGTCGATCCTATTTCTTTTTACACTTATTCTCCCCCACTTAGCACGGTCGACGACAATCACCGTTAAAAAGACCAAAGGTAATTCGGCCGTCGTTGAAATGAGCTCTCCGTTAGAAACGGGGAAAACCTATTCTTTAGAAAGCGATGCGATGACTTTGCAAACCGACTACGCGGCACAATTCAAATCCCGATCGAACTCCGTCAGTCTTGGATTAGATATTAATCTCATCAATGGAAATAAAGTAGTCGATAACACCGCCGCATTCAACATGCGTTACGGATGGAATCACCGCACTTTTGAATACGGAGCGCTGGTTAATGTCGAACTCTACGACAAGGGCTTTGGAACCAATACCGAGTATCTTCTGGGCGGATATTTTGATTACAATTATACTGAAAATAAAGCACCTCGCGATTTGATCTACGGACCGACTGTTCAACTTTCTTTAGGCAACAGAGCTTTCGCCGCTGGCGGCAGCGCGCAGATTACTCAAGGCCAACTTGGAGGATTTGTAACCTGGTATATTAATTCATCTCCGGTGGCCCTTCGTACTGAAGCCGCTTATCTTTATCGCCGCGTGAATAGTTCGGATACCGAAACTACCTTAAGTGGATTCACCGCTCAATTTTATTTGATGTATTACTTCTGATGAAAAAACTGAGTGTCGGACTCTTTATGTACCCTTCCGCTATGACTTTGATTCAGTTAAAAATCAATCACTTCGGAGCCCCGTCAGAAATTCTCGATGAGCATGAATGCGATCCCAAGCAGTTTGAAAACCAAGTGTCACGAATCAATATGTATTTTAATAATCGTTGAAAAGATAACACCTTACAAGGAGCCCACTATGAACTTAATTCCGAATCAAAAATATCTAATCATTGGCCTGGTTTTAATTGCGGGAATTTTCGCACAGGCACAGCTTGCA
>JACMMZ010000107.1 GCA_014378775.1 Pseudobdellovibrionaceae bacterium | reverse complement strand
CTGAATCGGAAAAATTATTTAAGGCAGATTACCAAGCTTACCAGGCCTATTCGTACTTGAAGGCCTGGAAAACTTTGAAAAAATTTAATTAATTAATTGCTCGGCCTTCCGGCCGATCATTCGGCTTGGTCGGCCTTCCGGCCGATCCTAGTTCTGTTCTTCTTTTAAAAGCTTGGCATCCACTTCTTTAATCTTGGCTTTGGCCATGACCATGTGAATGACTTTCTCTTCGGTGATCGAATAAGAAAGCCGACTCGATTTATCTGCTGAAGCATACCATTCTTTAATGCGGGCTAATTCCATACCGGTTTGTGTCGCATACTCTTGGTATTTAGCTTCCATGTCCGCATCTGTGGCCGCTAGGTTATGATCGATGGCTAACTTGTCGATCAGGAAACTCGATTGAATCATTTCTGAAGCGGTCTTTGCAAAATCAGCATCCCACTTTTGAACGTAATCAGTGAAATCAGATTCTTGCATACCTTGTTCAGTCATACGCTTTTTGAAATCTTCAATTAAAGCCGCTTTTTGCTCTTTCAATAAACTGGCCGGGACTTGAACCGGATTTTCAGCAACGAGTTTTTTAACTAACCGGTTTTTAAAAGCTTCATCGATCCGCTTTTTCTCCGTTGAGTCGATATCTTTACGTAATGAAGCTTTGAACTCTTCAACCGTTTGTTTGGCGCCGATTTCAACCAGTAATTCATCGTTGAGTTCCGGCATTTCCTTTTTCTTTAACGATTTCAAAGTCGTTTTAAATTCAACTGGTTTGCCTGAAAGTTCTGCTGAGTGATATGCGTCTGGAAATTTTAACGCTATCGTTTTAGTCGTACCGATATTCATTCCGACTATACCGTCTTCAAATCCTTCAATGAATTGTTTCGCACCCAATTCTAAATTGTGGTCTGTTCCCGTGCCGCCCGGTAAAGGTATGCCGTCAACAAAGCCTTCAAAATCAATTACGGCCGTGTCACCCATTTGCGCTGGGCGAACTTCTAGAACGTCGACTGTCTTTGCGCGCGACTGACGGATGTTATTAATGCTTTGTTCAAACTGAGCATCATTAAAAGTGTATTTTTCTTTTTCGACTTCTAAGCCTTCCCATTTCTTCACTTTGATTTCGGGGCGAATATCAAAGATCGCGGTGAATTTAAAATCTTGGTTTTCTTTTGGATCTTCGAATTCAAATTCCGGATAGCTTATAGGTTCAACTTTTTGATCAATGATTGCTTTTGGGTAATGAGCCTGAATAAGATCTTGAGCCACATCGCCGACAACGCGATCTTTGTACATAGATTTAACCGTAGAAAGTGGAGCTTTGCCTTTGCGGAAACCTTTGATTTCAACTTGGCGTTGAATACCTTGGTAAACTTTTTCAAAAGCGTTTTGTACTTCAGCCTGAGAAATTTCGACGTTCATTTTTCGCTGTAAGCCGTCCGCTGTTTGCAATTGAGCTTTCACATATACTCCTTTGTATAATGTTTCATTTTATAATAAGCTTTATTAATAATACGGAAAAATAGGGTAAATTGTAGGCAATGGCAACGCAAAAAATACATTTTTTTACAGGCAAAGGCGGGGTTGGAAAATCGGTTATTTCTGCAGCCTACGCGTGGTCAAAAGCACACCAGAGTAAAAAAAATATACTGCTCACGGAACTTTCCGAAGAGAGCACTTTTGAAGACAACCTCGAAATTCAGAAAATGCCGAAAAATCTTTCGATCTCGCATTGGAATGCCTACAACTGTCTTGAGGAATATGCCTCGAATTTACTGCGTTCTAAAACCCTCAGTAAGCTCTTTTTGAACAATGCTATTTCCAAAGCGCTGATCAATGTGGCACCCGGCTTAGAGGAGCTCGCGATCCTGGGAAAGGCGACCTCAGGCCCCCGCGATCACGGTCCTCAAATGGATTACGATGAAATTTTTATAGATGCTTTTGCTACAGGCCACTTCCTGAATTTGATGCAGGCCCCTTTAGCCTTTGCAGAAATGTTTTCCTTTGGCCCCATGGGCACGCAAAGCAAATCCATCGATCAATGGATCAAAAATCCCGATTTTTCGCAGGTTCATATTGTGACGAACACAGACGAATTGTCCATACGAGAATCTACCGAACTTTACAAATCTCTCGTGGATTTAGGTATTCCGGCAGAATTTATTATAAATAAATTTATATCTACCGAAACAATCCAATTTAAAAAACTTCCCGATCAAACCCAAGATTTTTTTCAAAATATTCATGATCAACAAGGCGACGCCTTGGCTGAATTGAAAAAAACTAAGGCCGTTTTGAAATACAGTCCTTATGTTTTTGAAAATCATTTTTTTAACGTGATCGAAAAACTTTCTAAATCAGTTGAGGTCTCGTCGTGAAATTTCAACCTCAAACAAAAACCATTATTTTTATCGGAACCGGTGGAGTGGGAAAAACCACCACGGCGGCGGCCATAGCCTACGGAAAGGCTATGGAAGGTTATAAAGTTTTGGTCATCACGATTGATCCTTCGAAAAGACTAGCCCAGGCCATGAATTTTACACCGAACGGAAAAGTTCAAAAATTGCCAACCTTGAAAGGCAAAGGTTCATTGTACGCCTCAACCATTAATCACACCCAAGTCTTTACCGATTTTCTGGAAAAAGCTTCGCAAAAAACCGAAGTTGAAAAAGACGCCAAAGCTATTTATAAAAATAAATTATTTAAACAACTCTCAACTAAGTTGTCACAGTCTCAAGATTTTACCACTTTATTTTATTTGTACAATCATGTTGAATCTAAAGTCTATGATTATGTCATTTTAGATACCCCACCGGCTCAGCACACGTTGAGTTTTTTAAATGCTCCAGAAAAAATAGCAGTTTTATTCTCTGATGAAATATCGTCGTGGTTTCGTATTTCCACTGACGAAGAAACATCTTTGATTAAAAAAGTTCTCAATCAAGGAAGCCTTAAAGTGCTGAATGTTCTACAGCTGTTGACCGGTTCTGAATTCTTAAATGAACTAAAGTCATTTTTTGATCGGATTCAAACTTGGCAAAAACCTTTGCGAGATCTTATTTATGACTGCCAACGATTGCTTGTTTCTCCGAAGACAGAATTTGTATTGGTCACAAATTTTGATCAACACAAATTTATTTTAGCCAAAGAACTGAGCCAAAGAATTCAAAGTGATGGCTATAATCTGACGCATCTAATTATCAATATGGTTCCGGATTGGCTCGACGAAAAGACAGAATATAAACACGAAACAATTGAGTCGTTTAGAAAACTTTACCAAAGCACATTCAAAAATATGACCCGCCAGCTTTCTTATTTTCACAAGCATCTAAATGTATACAAAAGTTATAATTTAAGTCAAAATTTAAGCCATGCTGATCTATTCAAAATTTATAATCAAATTCACCGTATTGACTAGTGTGCTTTTAAGCTGCGCTTCTCTCCGTCAAAGCGCTGGAACTTTAGATGGTTTTGGTTCGGCTTTCTCTAAGGGCCAAGCATTAGTTATGGCTCATGATTATCAACAAGCGCTACCCTATATAAATCGTTCGCTGGAAGAAGATACGTTAAATTACAAAGAGTCTTTGCTGTTGGCGGCTCGTGCTTACGATCAATTATCTCTTCCCGAAGAAGCTCTTTTGTCGATTCAAGAATTTCTTAAACCGCGCAAAGATATTTTGATAACTCCGTTGAAAGAACTGACCGCGCGCAGTTTACGTTTAAAGAATCAAGCCAAAGCTAAATCGGACATTACACAAAATGAAGAAAAGAACGCGATTCAAAAATTAATTAACGATAAAAACTACAGCAAGAAAAATGTCTTAGACAGTTTATCTTGGTCTTTAGATTTTAATTGCGACAAATTCTGTATCGATGAAATTCTCTATTTTCAAGAGATCCAAACGACACTTTTATATATCGTGGAACAAGACAAAGAATCATCCGCCGCGGCTTCTGCTTTGATCAAAAGCCGCTATGCTTTTTTCCATCGTTTTTTAAAGTCAGATGTATTTAATCTGCAGTATAAAAAAGAAATTGCATCAAAACTTTACGATTGTTTACAAAAATTAAAAAATTTAGATCTTGTTTACACGCAGAAGAATAAAATTTATCCCTCAAAGATATTGATCGCATCGCTTGATGGACTCGAAAAAGACTTAGAAAGCTGGCACTACAAATGACACTGAAGCCCAATAATTCATGTGATATTATTCACGATGCCGCTTGCAAAAATCACGACAAAATCCAAGCTTGGTTCCGGGAGAAAACGAAACAATTAGAGTATCCCATTTACTCAAGTTATGATATTCGCGATGCCAGCTATAAAATTTCAAATGTAGACGCGAATATTTATCCCGCTGGATTTAATAATATTTGTCCGACCGACAAAGACGCTGCTCCAGACATATTCAAAAAATATATTCACGTTCATTACGGAACAGAAATTAAAAAAATTCTTTTAATTACCGAAGAGCATACTAAGAATCCCTATTATATGGAAAACGTAGCAACGATTCAAAGTTTACTTCAACAAGGTGCTTTCCAGGTTGAACTAGCTTTTCCCAAGGAGCTTTCTGAACCATTAACGCTGCAAAGCTCAACTGGAAAAAATCTAACATTTCAAAGCGGGTATGAAAATAGCGCTTTTTTTAAAACCTACAATCCAGATTTAGTCATCAGCAATAACGATTTTTCACTTTCATTAGCGGAATGGTCCGATCAAAATTCTCGTCCGACGAATCCTCCGCGAGAAATGGGTTGGTACCAAAGACAAAAATCTCGGTACTTCAAACACTACAATGATTTGGTAAATCAGTTTTCTGAAGTCGCCGGTATTGACCCGTTTTTACTCCGGGTAGAGACAGAAGAGTTTCTTGATTTTAATATTAACGATGAATCCAGCCGTCACAAATTAGCAGAACAAGTGCAAAAATTTTTAGATAAATTAGCCGTTTCTTACAAACAGCGTGGGATTGATCAAAAACCTTTTTGTTTCGTGAAGAATAACGCTGGCACCTACGGCTTAGCCGTGATTAAGGTTTCTTCGGCGGAAGAAATTAAAGATTGGACTTACAATTCGCGCAAAAAAATGAAGGCCGCAAAAGGCGGCCGAGACGTAGAAGAAGTTATAATTCAAGAGGGAATACCTTCGATTGTAACATCGGATTCTGTTTCGGCTGAACCCGTGATTTATATGATCGGATGCGAGCTGGCCGGTGGGTTTCTCAGAACTCATTCTGAAAAATCATCCACTGAAAGTCTTAATTCTCCTGGTGCTGTTTATAAAAAATTATGTGTTTCTGATTTAGCTGATGATCGCACTAATTCCCCGAAAGAGAATGTGTACGGCTGGACTGCAAAATTAGGGTTACTGGCCATCGGATTAGAAGCTCACGAAATGAACGTAAAATATAAAGATTATATCAAAGCCGGGTGCGGTTCGATTTAATTAGTATCAATTATCACAGACTTAAGTCTGTTTCTAATTATCAAAAATTATGCTACGCTTTAAGTATGAAAAGCATTCCCGTAAAATCACTAATTCTATTTATTATTTTCTTCGTTGCGGGGATAGCGCTGGTCTACAAGATGACTGACCACATTTTCGTTGATCGGGAAGTCGCTTCGATCAATAAATTAAATTCAAATAATCTCAGTGGACTGAGCGAAGAATCTTTAAAAAAAGATCTTCATTCAAAAATTAAAATTTATACTTTAGTAGCGGAAAAAGAAAAAGTTATCGCATTAGAGGGATTTTCGTCGCAACTTTGCAAAACATTTCCCCAAGTCGAATTAGTTTTCGAAGCCTACGGTGTTGCGGTTTCCGGTGAACCAACTCAGTTTAAAGTTTCCGCAGACTGCGTTCCAGCTCAGGATCCGGCCGAAATTGCTTCGATTAAAATTCCCTACGGAAAATTGCTAAATGAAAAACCTCGTAATGCTGAATTTAAATTTTCGGGATACCAAGCTTCGTTTCAGTTTATTAACAGCGATCATGAAGTTATAAAAACCTGGATCTTAAATAAAATTGTCTTCAAATCTAATCGCGATTCAAAAATTGTCCAAATCGATAGGTCGCAGAATGAGCAACCTATCGTCATGGAATTTTAAATCCTGTCGAAGACAGATCGCCTAAATTATTTAATATAAGACTTTGTAATTTCTAAGAAAGTTCTGACCATCACGCCGGTGGCGCCTTTTGGCGAACAGTAATTCAAACGATTACCACAGGCCCAAGCCGTTCCCGCAATATCAAAATGTGCCCAAGGAATTTCGGCATCGACGAACTGCTCTAAAAACGCCGTTGCAGTCGCTGAACCGGCTCCGCCACTGTAAGACATATTTGATAAATCCGCATAAGTCCCCTTCATGTCGCGGGCGTGGTGATCAACCAAAGGCATATGCCAAACAAGTTCACCAGAAATATCCGCGGCTTTTTCAATGCGATTTTTGAACGCCGTATTTTTGGTGAAATATCCTGTGTGAATATTTCCCAGCGCGACAGCCATGGCTCCGGTTAAGGTCGCGGTATCCACAATCATTTTTGGTTTTTGCTCAGAAGCGTAGGCTAAAGCATCGGCTAAAATCAGGCGCCCTTCAGCGTCGGTGTTATTGATTTCAAATGTTTTACCATTTCGACCCGTGTGAACATCACCCGGCTTAGTGGCTTTTCCATTCACCATATTTTCCGTTGAAGGAACATAGGCGACGACATTAATTTTTAATTTCAAGCGAGCGATCGCTAGCATTGTTCCGATCACGGCGGCTCCGCCGCACATATCATATTTCATTTCTTCCATTTTTCCGCTGGGCTTGATGCTGACACCACCGCAGTCGAAAGTTAAACCTTTACCAATAAAAGCAATTGGTTTTTCCGATTTCAATCCCCCAAAATATTCCATAATGATAAAACGAGGTTCTTGATCGGACCCTTCAGAAACACCAAGTAATCCACCCATGCGTTCTTTTTTAATTCGCGCTTTGTCCCACACAGTAACTTTAAGGCCCGGTGTGCCGACGGCCGCTTCCATGGCTGAATCGGCTAAGATAGTTGGAGTCATCAAGTTTCCTGGCATATCACCTAAACGCTTAGCAAAATTTGTTGCTCCGGCCACAATAGTGGCTTGATGGAAAATATTGATCAAGGTTTTATCTTTTCCAGATTTAGTGACGAGATGAATATTCAAAGTTTTTTTATCTTTTTGCGGAGCTGTTTTTAATTCATCAAAAGAATACGCTGCTAAATGCAATCCTTCGACAAAGGCTTGTAAGTAAGTGGCCATATCTTTTTTCGAAGCAGTCAAACTATCTAATCCGACAAAAACTTCTTCCATTTTTGAAGCTTT
>JACMMZ010000106.1 GCA_014378775.1 Pseudobdellovibrionaceae bacterium | reverse complement strand
TTTATGGCTTGGCTCGCACAGGCGACTGAAGCTTGATTCGGAAACACCGTTTCATTGGTTTTTTGATTTCCGCAGGAAAACAAAAATAAAGTAGCCACAACGCAGATTACAACTTTGAAAATTTGCTTCATAAAACTTTCTCAAGAGCATCATCGGGGTCGGACGTGCTCTATACTTATTATATCGGATATTTAAGTCATCGAATGAGTCTTGAAAAAGCCGAGTCTATGGGTCTAGTCGGTCATCTTTGTTATAGGTGATCTGTGCGCTTCGACTAAGAGCCAGAAAAATAAAATGATTTCGAAATCCAGACCAGTTTTGTTAGTCTATGCTTATGTCTAATAAAAATTTAATTTACGGTGTTCTATTTCTCATGCTTTTTAATGTGTCGGTGGCAATGGCGAAACCGGTTAAAAAAAGGAATGTGGCTCAGGCCGCGAACCAAACGGTTTGCACTGTAACTATCAATTCAGATGATGAAAAAAAATTATTCACTGATTATTTATCCAAAGACAGCCGTTACAAATTTCAAGAGCTCGTGACCGGCCAAGACAACTGGTTTGATGAAGCTTGTAAATCCGGGGTGAAGTGTGACGTCGTTGTCATTTCAGGACACTTTGCCGGATCATTTTTTGGAAGCTCAGGAAAATATTTATCCCTGTCTGAATTGGAAAGTAAAAGTTGTTCAAGAAAATGTGGTGGAATTTTAGAAAATCCTAAAGAAATTTATTTATTTGGATGTAATACGTTGGCCGACAAATCGCCTGATTCTCGCACGCCAGATCAGTATTACCGCGTGCTGACTGAAGAAGAGGGCATGACCCGAGACACGGCTCGGCGGATTGTTGAATCACGTTATGGTGCTGCCGGAGAAGATAATGTTAATCGCATGCGACGTGTTTTTGCTGGAGTTCCCGCCATTTACGGATTCAGTTCAAAAGCACCACTCGGGGTTGATACTAAACCAGTTCTTAATAAACATCTGCAACAGGTCTCTGAAGGATTTTTTTCACATATTAATGATCTCGAGCAAGCTAAATCTCGACAACCTTACACGGTTGAATCACTGGCTGCGATTAAGAACAAAAATTTATTTGAACTGTATGGAGCTTATTATAAATCTAAGGGTCGTCCCAACTGCTTTACTCAAACGGCGGGTATTGATAGCCGTGATGATGTGGCTGATCGAATCTGTAAAATTAGGAATTCTAATAATTCAATTTCCGCACGGGCCGCTAATTTAGCAGTTTTGATGAACTCAGATACAAGACTGAGTTATATTGAGCTTTGTAACGATTTCTTCAACGAAATTTCTTTAAAAAAATTATCGCCGGAAGAAAATATTGCGGTGAATGCCATCCGCAATAACGAGAAGCTTAAAGATGAACTGGTCAAAGTTGTAGGAAACCTGAGCTTCTTCCTCGGCTATCAGTATGGATCACTTGCCATTCAATTAGGAGCACCGCAATCGGTGATCGTCCCTATACTTTCCAAAGCTTTTGCGAATACCATGAACGACGGAGGAACTTTAGAAGAGTACGATGTTATCCGGTCATTAGCTCGATTTAATACTTTTCACGAAAACCTCAATTTAAAATTTGAAGATTTTAAACAGGATGTAGTTTGGAAAAGCGCTTTTGCAGTAGCTTCTATCGGGTTAACGGAAACAAAAAACGAATTAATTATCGAAAAAATAATTAGCCTTTTATCCACTGGGGACAAAACAGTGCAAAGCCAAGCGGCCATTGCCATTGGAGATCTTAAGATTTCGAATCCCACAGCGATCGAAAAGCTTATTTCCGGTTTAAACAACCCGAATTATTTTGTTCGAATCAATATTATTAATTCACTCAATTATTTAAACGTTGAAAATGCATCAGTGGTCCAAGCAGGCTTAAAAACCCTAAAATCTGATCCCAATGACGAGGTCCGTGCGGCAGCCATCGTTTTAGTATCAAAGTTTAAAACAGCTGGCGAAAATGGCCTGATTCAACTAGGAGAGTCTTTGAAAGACAGTTCATGGAAAGTTAGAAAAAATGCTGCAGATTTTCTAAGCCGCGTTGAAATTAAGAACATGACCATAATATCTTATTTAATTGACGGTTTAGCTGATGATAATTTCTACGTCAAAATGTCGTGCGAATCTGCTCTAAGAAAAAACAAAAACAATTTAAATGATGAATTAAAAAATAAATTAAAAAATAAATTTCCCGAAGTTCACAAAAAATTATAATCTAAACTTTCAGGACGAACTCTTTGAGGAACGAACAAAACTGTTGTTCAACTTGTTTAGCGACCAGCGTGACTTCTTCGTGATTCAATTTATTTTCCGTAATTCCGGCGGCTAAATTTGTGATGCAACTTACTGCCGCCACACGAAGACCCATATGATTAGCGGCAATCACTTCAGGCACAGTCGACATTCCGACCGCTTTTCCGCCTAAAGATTTAAACATTTTAATTTCTGAAGGTGTTTCATACGTCGGACCTGTCACTCCGACGTAAACACCCTTGTGACAAAAAGTTTTTTGCGATCGGAAAATACGTTCTGCCATTTGCAATAATTCCCGGTCATAAGCTTGAGTCATGTCTGGAAAACGAGGTCCTAATTCTTTAATATTCGGTCCCATCAAGGGGTTGGTTCCCATCATGTTGATATGATCTTCAATCAACATGAAGTCCCCGGCCTTCATGCCCTCTCCGTAGCCTCCAGCGGAATTCGTGACGATTAAAATTTCAATCCCTAAAGAAGCCATGACGCGCGTGGGGAAGGTGACCACTTCCATCGAGTGACCTTCGTAATAATGAAGTCGTCCTTGAAGCACAACAATTTCTACATCATCGATAGAACCCAGAATTAAATTTCCCGAATGACCATCCACAGTGGGTGGAATAAAATGGGGTATTTCACCAAATGGAATATGCGTTTCGACTTTCATGTGTTGAACGAAGTGTCCCAAGCCCGACCCTAAAATAACACCTACACGAGGTTTGATTTTAGTTTTCGTTTTAATGAAGGTCACAGTTTCCGTTAATTTTGTTATGATATTCATGTTAGTACCTTCTTTATGAGTTGGTGGTTTGAAATCTTTGAAGGGGTCACGCGGAAACTCTGTTGAAGATACTCTTTGGCATCTTTGAATAATTCGGCTTCATCACCGTGAAGAGTATAAATCACATCGCCTTTAGCGACCGGAGAATTTATTTTTTTATGAAATTCAATTCCCGAGGTCGGGTGAATAATATCTGAAGTCTGTCTTCGACCAGCACGGAGTAAAATTCCTGCGACTCCAATTTGCTCCACATTGAAATGAGTTAAATAACCACTTTCATCTGCTTTCAATTCAATTTTTTGCGAAGAAAACTTCAAATCATTTAATTTTCCAGACTGAAGTTCACACATTTTGCTAAATATTTCGAAAGCACGACCAGAAACCAAACAGTCTTCGGCTAATTTATAAGCCTCTTGAATAGAATTTGTCTTTCCTGACAAGTGAATCATTTGCGCTGATAATTGCAAAGACAATTCACGCGTTTCATCGTACAGCGGGTTTCGTACATTTTTCATAATTTCTAAACATTCAAAAACTTCCCACGCGTTACCGGCAAACCGCCCTAAAGGCTGATCCATGGAAGAAATAACAGAGACAACTTTTTTTCCGTAGCCCTGTCCAATGGCCATTAATTTTAAAGCTAATTCTTCGGCCTGTTCAGCCGTTTTCATGAAAGCACCAGATCCGTATTTAACATCGAGAACTAAACCGTCTACGCCTTCAGCAATTTTCTTTGACATGATGCTGGCACAAATCAGGGGATAACTTTCAACCGTAGCTGTAACATCTCGTAGCGCGTATATTTTTTTATCGGCCGGACAAATGTCTTTAGTTTGGCCAATGAAGCAGGTTCCAATTTCTCGAGTGATTTTAATAAAATTTTCCAATGACTGCTGCGTATTGAATCCGGGAATAGATTCCAATTTATCTAGTGTTCCTCCAGTGTGACCCAAACCACGCCCAGAAATCATCGGAACATAAATTCCGCAGCCCGCCACCACGGGTCCTAAAATCAAACTGGTTTTATCACCAACGCCGCCGGTGGAGTGTTTATCCACTTTAAAACCAGCAAGACTTGAAGTATCGACAGTGATTCCCGAATGGAGCATGGCTTTAGTCAGCGACAATGTTTCCACATTATCCATGCCTTTAAAATAAATCGCCATCAATAAAGCTGACATCTGGTAATCTGGTAACGAGCCCTTGGTGTATTCCGTTATCACAAACTGAATCTCGTCTTCAGTTAAAGCATGCCCGTTTCGTTTTTTCTTTATAATTTCTGCAGCTAACACTTAATAGCTCCCGGATGTTACGGTTTTGTTGGCTATCAATGCGACGCCAGAACTTGTTCCTAATCGGTCAGCCCCGGCTTCGATCAGTTCCGCCGCAAATTCAGATGTTTTAATGCCGCCACTGGCTTTGATTTCCATTTGAGATCCGACAACTGATTTCATTAATTTAATATCAGCGACAGTAGCCCCGCCGCCGCCAAAACCGGTGCAGGTTTTGACAAAATGAGCTTTCGCTTTCAAAGATAATTCACAAGCCATTTTTTTTTCATCATCTGAAAGCAAAGCCGTTTCTAAAATGACTTTGACTTTATTTCCCGCCGCCGCTTTGACGACTTCTGCGATGTCATTTTGAACATAGGCGTAATTTTTTTCCTTTAACGCGCCGACGTGAATGACCATGTCAATTTCGGAGGCTCCATTTTTGATCGCTAGTGCGGTTTCAAAAACTTTTGAAGCCGTGTCGCCTACGCCTAAAGGAAAACCAATCACGCTGGCAATTTTAACTGATGTGGATTTTAATTCACGAGCGCATAAAGCTACATAAGATGAATTAACGCAAACGGCGTAAAAATTATTTTCTTGAGCTTCTTGGCAAAGCTGAATCACCTGAAGTGAAGTGACTTCAGGCTTGAGATTTGTATGATCAATATATTTTGCTAAATTCATAATTACTCTCGTTGTATCGAGTAATTAAACCAAGATCAAGACTGCACTGTCAACGCACTAAGCTGCTTTTCCTGTATCGTCTTTACCTAAAAAGGATTTTACATCAGCGGCCGTAACTAAACCTTTGCGCAGCAAATCTTCGAGATATTTTTCGAATAAAATCATGCCCATTGCGGCACTCGTTTGCATGATGGACGGAATCTGATGATTTTTACCTTCTCGAATGAGATTAGAAACAGCTTTGGTTCCTTTTAAAATTTCAAAGGCGGCGACGCGACCCATCTTATCGGCTCTGGTGAAAAGACTCTGGGCCACAATGCCGCGGAGTGATTCGGCCAGCATCGTGCGAATCTGCGACTGTTGTTCGCCAGGGAAAACGTCAATAATACGATCCATGGTTTTAACCGCTGAATTGGTGTGAAGCGTTCCGAAAACCAAATGACCGGTTTCAGCGGCGGTTAAAGCTAAAGAGATCGTTTCGTGATCTCGCAATTCACCCACCAGAATAATATCTGGATCTTCACGCAGGGCTGCTTTCAATGCGTTAGCAAAAGTTTTGGTATGCGATCCGACTTCGCGCTGATTAACTAATGATTTTAAATTGGGATGCACAAATTCGATCGGGTCTTCCACCGTAAGAATGTGACACTCGCGGGTGGCATTGATATGATGAATCATAGCGGCCAGTGTTGTCGATTTACCAGATCCTGTGGGACCGGTAACTAGAATTAATCCGCGATCGGCATCCACCATATCGATTATTGTTTGTGGTAAATTTAATTCTTGAGCGGTTTTAATTTTTTCAGGAATTGTTCTGAAGACCGCACCCAGTCCCTTTCGTTGCATGAAGATGTTACAACGAAATCGTCCCACACCTTCAAGCACGTAAGCGAAATCAAGTTCCCATTTTTCAATGAAAGCTTTCTTTTGTTTTTCAGTTAGAATTTCGAATATAAGATTTTGGACGTCTTGATTGGTTAATTGGCGATAGTTGACGGGAGACATCTCTCCGTGAATACGAAGGTAAGGCGGAGCACCGCTGGTCACGTGCAAATCCGAAGCTTTTTGCTCAACCATTAATCTAAATAAGTCGTCGATCGTAGCCATATTGTAACCTCACAATTTGATTATCCAGGACTTCTTCGGTACAAGTAATGAATCTATTAACAGGAGCAAAGTCCAAATGGCTGCAGAAATCCTCATAAATATTCGCCCCAATGAGACTCGAGTCGCTTATATCGAATCAGGCAGCCTGATGGATTTAAAAATTGAAAAGCGCTCTTCACCGACGTTAGTCGGGACCATTCATCGCGGGATTATTACTCGCGTATTACCGGGTATGCAGGCAGCCTTTGTGGACATCGGTTTGGATAAAGCAGCCTTTTTATATGTTGGTGACATTATGACCGACGAGAGCAAAGGATTTTTTAATGACGGTGAAGATGACGAAAATGAACAGCCGCCGGAAAACGATAATTTTAGACCATCACGCGAAATAAAAACCCCCATACAAGATCTGATTAAAGAAGGTCAGCAACTCATGGTCCAAGTGGCGAAAGATCCACTGGGAACAAAAGGTGCGCGAATCACCACCCACATTTCATTACCAGGCCGAGGCATCGTGTACATGCCATTCATTAAACATGTAGGAATCTCGAGAAAAATTGAAGACGAAAAAGAAAAAGAGCGTCTCAAAAAAATCATTCAAAAAATTAACCCTATTGGCGGCGTGATAGTTCGTACCGCTTCAGAAGGCGCATCCGAAGAATCGTTGCGAGCCGACATTGACTACCTGGATCGCCTCGGAAAAGAAATTCAGAAAAATTTTGAAAAGAAAAAAACCGCAGGTATTGTTCATTCTGAATTAGACGTTGAGCTTCGCGCTTTGCGGGATCTCATGAGCGAAAATGTGACAACGGTTTGGGTTGATGAAGCGGAAGCTTATAAACGAGTCCAAAAATTTGTGACTCAGCTGATGCCGAAGTATAAACAAAATATAATTTTTTACGAAGAGAAAAAACCACTTTTTGATTTGTACGATATCGATCTGGAAATTTCTCGTGCGGTGGAAAGAAAAGTTTGGCTTAAATCAGGCGGCTATATTGTGATCGACGAAGCCGAAGCTTTAGTGGTGATTGACGTAAATACGGGAAAATACGTTGGTAAAAAAGATCTCGAGGACACCATTCTAAAAACAAATCTTGAAGCCGTTAAGGAAGTCGCTCATCAGCTGCGAGTGCGCAATGCCGGCGGAATTATTATTATTGATTTCATCGACATGGAAAAAGAAGTTCACCGGGAACAAGTGCTTCAGGCCTTGACCGACGAATTAAAAAAGGATCGCAGTCGTACGAACGTAATGTCGATGTCAGAATTGGGTTTGGTCGAAATGACTCGTAAACGAACTCGCCCGAGTATCGTAAAGACCCTTTGTGAGCCTTGCTCGTACTGTGAAGGCAAAGGCTACATTAAGCGAAAGAATACCATCGCCAATGAAATCTTCCGTGATATCGAACGCGAAGTGGGCTTAGTCGAAAATAAAAAGAAAAGTTTAATTATTCATTGTCACGGAAGCATTGTGGATTGGATCTACCAAGAAGAAAGCGAAACACTCGAATATCTAGAAAAGAAATTTGGCCATTCGGTCGCTTTCAAAATTGAACCCTCGTACCACTTAGAGCAGTACGAGATTTTCGATTAAGGAATTAAATAATTCAGCTGCGCTTAGTTTTTGAATTGATTGATCATTCAATTCGCCCAAAGCTTCGGAGACAAGAATTAACCTAGCTTGAGGCAAGTCTTTTCCGATGCTTTTTAAATTTTTTAAATGCGCTGGGATTATTTTCTGAGCCCCTTCAAAACAAATTAAATAAATTTCTTGATTCGGCATTTCTACCACCAAATCAATTGCGACCTTATCCTTAGTTTCTATGTACGACAATTTTAAATCTAAATTCTTTTTGTAAATTTCTGATATGCACCAATGTTTATAATATTTTTGATACTCAGCAGTATTTTCTAAAAATTTATCTGACAGTTTGTTATCTAGACTGCGCATGAAGCCCGAATCGAAAAAATAAAAGCGCGGTGATAAAATCTGAACTTTTCGTAATTTCAGATCACTACTTTGGAGATAAAAGCCAGTTCGTGATTCTGCAAGTAGTTCATAAAAATTTTGAATCGTTTTGTAATCTACGCCGATCTGTTGAGCCAGCCGGGTAAAGTTCAATTTGGTTCCTGCTGATTCCGCGGCTAAAGGCAGGAAAAGATGAAAAGCGACTAGGTTTCTGATTTTTGATTTTTCAATCAGTTCATCTTGAATATAATTTTCAACATAAGTTTTCAAGTACCGGATCTTTTCTACAGAACTCTTCAGATTAAAATTTTTGGGAAGAAGTCCATATTGAAGAATTGTTGCAATATCAGTCGTATCCTTAATCTTGAGATAATCGAGCCCGGAGGTGTAGATGATTTTAAATCGAGAGTTATTCGTTAATTCACACCCACTTGTCGCCGCAATTAATATCTTTTGATTTTCGATCGCATCAATTAATCGGGGTAGATATTTCATGATGCGGTCAATGCGGTTAATGGTCAGCCATTCACCCGCTTGGACTTCTGATAGGACTTCATTTAAAAAGTCAGGCTTGTTGAGAAGTTCTCGAACTAGCAAAGGATCATCTAAATCCATAAACAAGGTATCCTGAAATATCGGTAAAGACCTCAATACCGTGGCTTTACCGGTGTCTGGCGGACCCACAATCAACAAACTCTGATTTAAGGGTATGTTCTCTATTCCCAATTATATTCCTAATTTTAACGATAAATAAGGATTAGATAGGACATATTTCAGTAGATGTCCAGAAATAGTTCCTTTTGTCTAAGAAGCAATTGACGTCGAAAGGCCAAAGTGCGACAAAACTACTTCTTACATACTTAATGGAGGTTTCATGTACGCGATTATCAAAACAGGCGGCAAACAATACAAAGTTCAAGCCGGAGACATTTTACAAGTTGAAAAATTGGATCAAGACCTTGGATCTACGATTACTATTGGTGAAGTTTTAATGGTTGGCGGAGACAAAACTCATGTTGGTTCCCCTTTGGTTAAGAATGCATCTGTCACTGCAGTTATAACTAAACAAGCACGTACTCGTAAAGTTTACGTATTCAAGAAAAAGCGTCGTCAAAGCTACCGTCGTTTCGGAACTCATAAACAAAGCTTTACTGAATTATTCATCACGGGAATCACTTCTCCAGATGGTCAGTCTTCTAAAACTGATGTCAAACCAGTGATCAAAGATATGGATGCAGTTCGTAACGAACGTATTCAAACTAAAATTTCCGACAGCCGTATGCGCGCTGAATTAACAATCGGTAAAAATGTAAAGCCAGAAATTGTTGCAAAACCGAAAGTAAAAAAAATTGCTCATAAAAAAGCGGCAGCGAAAAAAGCTACGGCAAAAAAAGCTCCTTCAAAAAGAGCCGCAAAAAAAGCGACAACAAAGAAGAAAGTTACTAAAAAAACGAAGTAGTTTTAGGTAATTGAAATAAGATTTATTAATGATTTTTTTTAAATGAGGAGTTAACAATGGCAAGTAAAAAAGCTGGTGGTAGTACCAAAAATGGTCGCGATTCGCAGTCGAAAAGTTTAGGCGTTAAGCGCTTCGGAGGACAATTAGTTAAGTCTGGGACAATCATTGTTCGTCAGCGTGGAACTAAATTTCAGACAGGAACAAACGTAAAGATTGGCCGTGATCACACGATCTACGCAATTGTTGAAGGTTTAGTGACGTTTGAACGCTTCGCCAAAGATCGTTTCAAGGTTAGCGTTTACCCAAAAGAAGCTAAAACCGTTGCGGCGTAAGCCTGAGACGAAAACTTGTATTTTTTATAAAGTTTTGAAGGAGCCCGTTAAAAGGCTCCTTTTCTTTTAGCTTTAGGTGTATGAAATCCATCAAGCACTCAAAATGTAAAGTGCATCAAAAAGAGTTGGTTATATGAAATTTGTTGATGAAGTTAAAATTACTATTTCGTCTGGTCGTGGCGGCGCCGGTGCCGTAACATTTAGACGTGAATCCCATGCTCCTCGTGGCGGTCCAGACGGCGGTAACGGTGGAAAAGGCGGAGATGTTATTCTTCGAACATCGAAGCATATTAATTCATTATTTGATTTTAGAACTTACCGGAAATACCACGCTGAAAATGGAAAACCAGGGGCTTCGGATCAATGCTCTGGGGCCGATGGAGTTGATCTAGTCTTGGTAGTTCCCGAAGGAACAGTTATTCGCACTGGTGAATCGGACGAAATTTTATATGATTTAACTGATGTGAATGAAGTCAGTATTTTAAAAGGTGGCCGCGGTGGTAAAGGAAATGAATTCTTTAAAAACAGCATCAATCAAGCTCCTGAATATGCGCAGCCTGGTGAAGACAACCATACTTTAGATATAGCATTAGAATTAAAACTAATTGCTGACGTCGGAATCATTGGATTTCCTAACGCTGGTAAATCCACCTTAATTTCTCGTATTTCAGCGGCTAAACCGAAAATTGCAGACTATCCTTTTACAACCCTGACGCCGCAACTGGGCGTGGTTAAAGTAGGGGACTACAGCAGCTTCGTAGTAGCCGATATTCCAGGCTTAATCAAAGGAGCTCATCAAGGGGTGGGTTTAGGCATTCAGTTTTTAAGACATATCGAACGAACATCTTTATTTATCCATGTGGTCGATGTTTCAGGAATGAATGGACGCGATCCGATACAAGACTTTGACGATATCAATTTTGAAATCAAACAATATGATGCCATGAATGAAGATAAAGATGGATTTTTCCCACTGGCCTCTCGTGAACAAATCGTCGTGTTCAATAAAATTGATCTTCTATCCAAAGAACAATTAGATAAACTGACTAAAGCCTTCAAGAAAAAACACAACACGGATATTTACGCCATTTCGGGTGTGACCGGAAAAAATATCAACGACCTTTTAGCTGTCGTAGCTAACAAGATTTTAAAAGCAAAAGGCGTTATAGAAACGTAATTTTACAACAGGTGATAAATGAAAATAGGAATTTTTGGCGGAAGTTTTAATCCGCCTCATAACGGACACGTTAATAGTTTAGTGACAGTACAAAAAAAAATGGGATTTGATAAAATCCACATCATTCCGAATAATCAAAATCCTTTGAAAATTCCCACCGAGCTTCCGAACGCGGAACATCGGATTGAAATGTCAAAACAGGCTTTCTCGACCTACGGACCGGCGTTTTATATTGATGATATCGAAATCAAGCGTGGAGGCAAAAGCTTCACGATCGACACCGTGCTTGAGCTTCGTAAACAGTACGACTCCAAAGATCTTTACCTGATCGTTGGTGCCGATAATTTTGAAAATTTTTCTCAATGGAAAGACTGGAAAAAAATTCTAACCGAAGTTAACTTGGTCGTTACCACTCGTCCTGGCTATGAAATTCCAGAAGCTGAATCTGATTTTCCTGATTACCTCACCAGCCTAATTGGCGAAAGTGATTTTGGGGCTGTCGAATTAACGACGGGACGCTCGATAGAATTTATTACTTTAGATGATTTAGACATTTCTTCATCTGAACTCCGCAAAAGGCTTCGCGTCGGTCGCGCCACCGAAAAGCTTTTACCATTATCAGTTGAAAGTTATATCAAGAAACATAAAATCTACCGAACCTCTAACGAAAAAATTTCTGATTACGCTAAATTTACGCAATACTGTGCTCAGGTTCTTTTTGATAAAAAAGGAATCGCCGTGCGCGCTTTCGATTTACAAGCACTTGGTACAACCACAGATTTTACTTTAATCGGATCAGGAACCAGTACGCGTCACACAGCTTCTATGGCTGAAAATTTAGTGATGGCCATCAAAGAAGAATTCAATTTGCTTCCGCAAGGCGTAGAAGGCGTAGATGAAGGCCGTTGGGTCGTTGTGGATTACGGAGCATTGATCATTCATTTGTTTTATGATTTCGTTCGTCAAGAGTATCGCCTGGAAGAGCTATGGAAGGCAGGAACTGAACTTCCTGTTAAAGACGCTCAAATTTGATGAAGTCAGTACTGTTTGATTTTAGATCGACTAAAGAAGAGTGGTTTGAACAGGCAGTTTTTCAGTATTCAAAAAAAATCTCTCACTTTGCGGATTTTGAAATTCAGTCTTTAAAGACCATGAAGCATGGTCGCGACGAAGCAGAACTCAAGAAAAAATTTGAAGCCAGTGAGCTTTTTAAAAAAATTGATCAAAATGATTTCGTTATTCTTTTCGATGAAATCGGAAAATCTATTAAATCTGAAGACTTAGCCGAACAAATAACAAAATGCGAAGAGAGCGGTAAAAAAAGAATCGTTTATATCATTGGCGGAGCATTTGGCGTAACTGACGAGGTCAAGCAGCGCGCGCAAATTAAGATAAGTTTGTCGTCGATGGTTTTGAATCATCTGGTGGCTGAAACAGTCTTGCTTGAGCAAATTTACCGGGCCTACACCATTAAAAACCGAATTCCGTATCACAATGCCTAAGCCCCTTGGTTAGATTAAAACCTAGATAAGAATTATTTTTGCAGAGTGTTTTTCATGAAGATTCAATTGCTGTATCCTTTGTGTTTGCGTTGCGGATCTTTATCGGTTCGATCTAGTTTATTTTGTTCAACTTGTGAAGAATCTTTTCTGTCACCGCGGATGCTAAAGCATTCTCGTGTGATTAATCTTCAAGGGGTCTCGTTCACGGTCGATTTTCTGATTCACTGGGAACCCCAAGAAAGTGATAGTTTATCGGAACTTGTTTATCTTTTAAAAAGTCGTCTCAGTTATACGGTTTGGAAATTTTACGTCGAAAAATTGACTCAGTTTCAATCGCCTCGTAAAACGGTCGGCTTAAAAACGGCCCTTATTCCAGTGCCCGGAAGTCGCAGTGATAAAAAGGCTTATCACACTCAGTATTTTGCACGGGCCTGGCAGGGTTTTAGTCCGGGAAATGTGCTCAATTGTTTGATGAGTGATGCGGAGCACGCGGAGCAAAAAGATCTGACTTTGAGTGAACGGAGTCGAACAAAAATGAAATTTCTTGAAGAATTTACAAACGAAATCTACACCTACGAACGCATAGTATTGATAGACGATATAGTTACTTCGGGGCACACACTCCAGGCCAGTTTCATGGCTCTCAAGCCCTACCTACGCCCCGACTGCTTGATTGAAATAAAAGCACTACTTTCCCGTGGCAAAATCTGATATATCAGACTCATGGTTAAATGGAAATTTTGTCTTAAAAAAGTCCTGATATTAGTTGCTGTTTTTGCTGCTTCCCTGAGTTTTGCTGGAACGGCGAAAACCATCAAGTCAGATCCAAATAAAGCTCTCGCTATTGAAATTTTAAAAAAATACAATTCTGCAACCGCAGTAGAAATGCAAACAACCAAACAAGTGACGAAAGCGACCTTAGGAACAACTTCAGATGCTGAAGGCGTCTTGCTTTATTCAAAAAATAAGATCCACTTCAGTACTGAAAAACCCACAAAAACTGAGATCATTTATAATAAAAATGTATGGGTGATTGAATATCCCGATTTAGATTTTGACGACCAGCCGGGCCGCAAGGTCACGATGTTTGATTCCAGCAAATTACCCTTGATCAAAACGATTGCAGAACTCTTGTCGTCACCGGAAAAGTTTTTTACGTCGGACACAGTGATTAGTGTAAAAGATGACTTAGTTTCGATCGAATCAGAAAAGATTAAAAGTACCTCATTAAAAAAGTTTGTGGTGATTCTTAACAAGAAAGATAAACTTATCAGCTCTATTCTTTTAACTGATGATCTCAACACCGACACAATTTTTAAGATCCAAAAAACTAATTTCTTAAAAACTGTTTCTCAAAAAAAGTTTACTTATAAAAAAATTAAAACCGATGAGACTTTAAAGCCATGAAAACCAATATCGAAGCAACAACACCGTTAAAAAAAGTACACTTCATCAGCTTAGGCTGCCCGAAAAATTTAGTTGATAGCGAAATCATGGCGGGAACATTAATCAAGGATGGTTACCAAGTAGTGGCCGAAGCTGAAGAAGCCGACACAGTTATCGTCAATACCTGTGGATTCATCGAAGAATCAAAAAAAGAATCTATTCAAAGAATTTTTGATATGTCGGCCTTGAAAGAAGAAGGCAAAATCAAAAAAGTCGTTGTAGCGGGTTGTTTAACCCAGCGTTATAAATCGGATTTAGTCGATAGCTTGCCGGAAGCTGATTTATTTGTAGGATCAGGAGAATTCCAGAATATTGGTCAAATATTAAAATCCCATGATGAAGGAAATAAAACCAAAACCTTTTTCAATTTACCGACTTATCTTCAAGAAGAAACCACCCCGCGTGTGAATTCGCAGCCAAGACACCGTGCCTATTTAAAAATTTCCGAGGGCTGTATGAAGCGTTGTGCTTTCTGCGCCATTCCGCTCATCCGTGGAAATTTACAATCTCGCACCATTCAAAATGTCGTTAATGAGGCCAAGCTTTTAGTTGCTGGAGGCGTTAAGGAATTAATTATTATCAGTCACGATTTTACTGACTATGGTTTTGATTTGACGCGAAAAAATGCCGAAGCTAAGGAATCACCCTTAGAATTGTTGAAGGCTTTAAATGAAGTCGATGGGGCCGAATGGATTCGATTATTATACCTCTATCCGGACGGCATAACTGATGAAATGATTGATCTAATCAAAAATAGTAAAAAACTGGTGAAATATTTTGATATGCCGTTACAGCACATCAGTAATGAAGTATTAAAAACGATGAATCGGAAAATGACCCGAGCCGAAATCGAAGAAGCTTTACATAAAATTCGAACAAATATTCCAGAAGCGGTTATTCGGACCCAGTTTATCGTGGGATTTCCGGGCGAAACTGAAGAGCAATTTGAAGAATTGTTAGCTTTCATCGCGGAACAAAAATTTGATCGTGTAGGGTGCTTCCAATACTCTCCGGAAGAAAGCACACCGGGTGGAAAAATGCCGAATCAAATTGATGAAGCGACAAAACAGCGTCGTTTCGAGGCGGTCATGGAAGTTCAGCAAAATATTTCTCGGGATAAGCACCGTGCATTTATCGGCAGAACAGTGGAAGTTTTAGTTGAAGGTTACAGCGAAGAAACTGATTTATTACTTCAGGGTCGCACCTCACAACAAGCGCCGGAGATCGACGGCATTGTGTTGATCAATGACGGGCAGGCTCAGGTGGGTGATCTCGTGAAAGTCAGAATCACGGACAGCATGGAGTATGATCTCATTGGTGAAATCGTCGTCTAAGTCTATTTTTTACATTTTTGAATTTCATCAAAATAGACATTCGCCAAATCACTTTTTTGTGTTTTCAAGGTATTTGCAGCGGCCGACATTTCAATTAAAGGCTGCAGCCCCAATTTACAAGCCTCTTTAAATTGTATCAGCGCTTCGTTAAAAAGATTTTGTTTTAAATAAGTAACCGCTAAGCCTAAACGCGCCCTTTTAGAATCGGGTTTAATTTTAACTGAGGTTTCAAATTGCTGGATAGCTTTTGCAAAATTCTTACTTAAATAAAGACTTTCCGCCAAGCATGTAGAAGCATATTCAGAAGGTTTTATCCCCATCGACTTTTCAAAGCTTTTAATAGCTTCAGGATATTTTTCTTGGTCACGCCATGAAATTCCCAAATAAATTGAAGCCATGATATTTTTTGGATCCTGTGTTTGTAGTTTAAAACAAAATTTTCTAACATTGGCGTGATCAGCATTTAAAGTTGCGCTTCGGCACAAATGTTCAGAATAACTCTTCTTGGGATTTATTTTTTGCAAATCTTCATAAGCCATCGCGGCATCAGAGAAAAAGTTTAAAGAAATGTAAATTTCGGCTAATTTTTCTAATGCTAAGATATCATTTTGATGAGTTTCCAAATATTTATTAAGATTATTTTTGGCTAACTTATTAAGTTTCTTATTCAAATCGATATCGGTTGCGATCAATACGCGATCAGTTTCAGTTAAATGGATTCCTTCGCGTAAAAATATTTCTTCAGCTTTCACGAAGTTATTTTGTTTAATGTGCTCTCGTATTAGTAAAGCCTTAAGAATTGATATTTGTCCCGCATTTTGAGTCGCCACGGCTTTGTCTAGTTTGTTCTGGACGAGGGCCAATCGTTTTTCTTTTACCGTGGAGCTCATCAAGGCTGGCAATTCTTCCTCGCGCACACAGATCGATTTAAATTCAGAGTATTTTTTAATCGGTGCTTTGGTCAAATCTCCGCTGGCCGGAACCGCAATGGTTGCGGGTGGTATGGGCGTAATTGAAATTGGCGGGGCGCCGGCTGCAGGAGGTAAACTAATCGACTGGGCATGACTCAATCTGAGACATAACAGACTTAACCCTAATACAAAAAACTGACAATACCGTAGCATATTCATACAGTTATTATTCATAGAAACCGATAAATAATCTAGTGAAACTCTTCAAAAATCACTCTTTTCGAAATAAACTTCCACGAAGTTTGAATCTTCGTCAATCTGACCAATCGGGCCAGGCCATGATCGAGTATATTTTAGTGGTGATTATATCGGTCACCATGTTGTTTGTAGCCAAAGGCGTTTTCTCAAATATTAACAATTATATTTCCGGATATGTTGGTGGGTATTTTAAATGTTTAATGACGCAAGGAGAACTTCCCGCACTAGGAGTTAAAGACGGAGATCTTAGTAAACATACAGGAGCGGGCTACAAATGTTCGGCTGCATTTCAAAAAAGTAATGTGGCAGGATCCGACGGCAGTGGCGGAGGTAAGAACTTAGGAACCACGACGCAGCTTTCATCACCACCGAAGGGTTCCACGAAAGAAACAGCTAGTAGCCGAGGTACGTCTTCCTCTACCGCTCCAAAAAAGCCGACTTCCGCTAAAGCAAAAGGGATAAATAATTCCGGTGACGATGACAGCGGGACTCGGTTCAGCTCGACCATTCGTAATCGCTCCGAGCCATACAGCTCATCGGATGGTGAAGGCGATGATGGCGTAAGATCTGTTCCGATGGCTCGTCGTGATTTAGGTAATGAAAAATCGGGAAATTCGCGGCGAATTTCCGGTGAACTTAATGATGCATTAAAGAAAAAAATGCGCGGTCGCGGTGATTTTGCACGTCGATCGAATGGACCAAAAAATATTTCAGCACCCGGTGACGATCTGCGCCCGGGGCCTCGACGAACTAAATTTAACCCGCCTCAAAGAGGCCTAGCGGCCACTGTTGCTGATCCAGAGGTTGAAATGGGCTTCGGTTACTTTTTGAAATGGATTATGATTGCAGGGATCGGTATCGCGATTTTCATTTTTTTCGGCGGTCAAATTATGAACTACAACAACTCCGATGGTTGATTCGTTTTCGCGCTCAAACTAGGCTCATTATGTAAGAAATAGTCACCGAAAATGCTAACAAAACCAGATAGATACAGCCGACGATGGCTGCTTGGTTGTCTTGCACCCGGTATATAATATACAAAGATAAAGATCCTTATTGAATCTTTATCAGATTTAGAAAATAACCATCTTCATCGGGGTTTATTTTGTTTGAAATCATAGGTCAGTCACAAATCAAAATTTTTTCTTTAAAGCAAGTCGAAGACTTGTTGCCATTGGTTTATCGCGTGACTGAAGAGTACAGCAAAGATGTCAAATATTTGATGTCTTGTGTGGAAGCTATACCGGATAAAAATTCTTCACGTTCACTTGAACTTCAAGATGAAATCAATGATCACATTCAAAAGTGGCAAAATAAAATTGAACGCTTAGGTGGAAAGCCGAAGGGATTGTGGCTTGCGGACTTTGATAACGGTGATGGTTATTTCTGCTGGAAATTCCCCGAGACCCAAATTAAATTTCACCACGGATACCAAGACGGCTTTACGGGTCGTCGATTATTGGACAACAGCGTTGAAAATAATGTCATTGATATAAATGCCACAAAGTCAGAAACTAATAATCATGAGAATAGCCCTAGCTCAAATTAATTCTACCCTCGGCGATTTTGAATCAAACAAAAATAAAATCATTGAATCTATTTTATCACTCTCAGCTAAAAAAGCTGAGATGATTATTTTCCCCGAAGGTGCTTTGTTCGGGTACCATCCATTTGATCTGCTCGAGCGTGATTCATTGATTTCGCAACAGCTTAAAGTATTAAAACAAATCACCCGGTCTATCCCAAAAAATATTCACGTGCTTATAGGCGGGTTTGAAAAAAATGCCGGCAAAGGTCGCCCTTATTTTAATACGGCTTTTTTATGCACCAGGAATAAAATTATCAAAAGTTTTCATAAAGAATTGCTGCCGACCGGAGATGTTTTTGACGAAGCTCGTTTTATTGAGCAAGGGAAAATCAAAAATAATTATTTCAAATTAAACGGTAAAAATTTTTTACTTACCATTTGTGAAGACATCTGGGCCTGGGACTCTATTTATGCTGAAAATCCGATAAAAAAACTTCCACGAAAAAAACTTGATCTCATCATCAACATGAGCGCCTCCCCTTTTCACAAAGGAAAAATGGCCATGCGTTTAAAAATGGCTCAGAAAACGGCCCGCCAACTGAAAGCTCCGATAGCCTACGTTAACATGGTCGGTGCGCAGGATGAAATAATCTATGACGGACAAAGTTTTATTTTAGACAAACAAGGAAAGCTTGTTCATAAAATGATGTCGTTCGAAGAAGACACCAACATTTTTGATTTAACAACTCGCGAAAGCTGGAATCGTTCGGCCGCGAAGGAAACTGAAATAGAACAATTACGTAAAGCTTTAGTTTTAGGAATCAAAGATTTTTTACATAAGACGGGAATGACCAAGGTTCATTTAGGCTTATCAGGCGGAATCGATTCCGCGCTTGTGGCCGTTTTAGCCGTTGATGCATTAGGCGCAAATAATGTGAAGCTATTCGCCCTTCCGACTCAGTTCAATTTAAATGAAAGCTTCGCGGTTGCGCAGCAGTTAGCGAAAAATATCCGAGTCGATTTGAAAGATATCAGTATTGAGTCAACCTTCCAGCATATTAAAAACATTATCGATGAAGAATTTAAGATCGATAAATTTTCACTGACTCACGAAAATCTTCAATCGCGCATTCGGGGTCTATTTCTGATGGCCTATTCTAATTTCTCGGGAAGCCTGCTGTTAACTACGGGTAATAAATCAGAATACGCCACAGGCTACGCGACGCTTTATGGGGACATGTGTGGCGGCTTGGCCGTCATCGGGGATTTAACCAAAAAAGAAGTGGTCGATCTGTGTAAGCTCTATAATCGCGAAGCCGAAGTCATTCCCGAGTTTATCATTACGCGTCCGCCTTCGGCTGAATTAAAGCCTAATCAAAAAGATCAGGATTCATTACCGCCCTATGATCTACTCGATCAGTCGGTGGTCAATTTAGTCGAAAAGAAAAAACCCGCTAAGACAAAAACGGATCATTGGTTACTAGGGCAATTAATGAAAACTGAATTTAAACGCTGGCAGGCAGCTCCGATTTTAAAAATCAGCGCCCATTCATTCGGAAGAGGACGTCGTTATCCCATTGCCCACAAAGCAAAAGGATAATTCATTTCAATTTTATTTTTAAAGCATGAATCCCATTTGTTTAGGCATTCGAACGATTTGTGGAAATTTGAATTCTGGTTTTCCCGTTAGTGAAACTAAATTTTCGATCGCAGGGGGCTTTCCACCAATCGAAATACGTTTATTCATTTCTATAAATAAACGACCGCAATAAGTCGCATCTTCTTCGGCTCGGTGGAAGTTTGAAGAGGGAATTTTTAAATGTTGAACTAAGGTTCCTAATTTGTAATTTGGAAGACCAGGGAACACTTTGCGCGCAATCGGAAGAGTATCTAGAATAACTCCACGTGGAGCTAACATTTCATGTCGTTTGATATCAGCCAGCAGAAACTGAGAATCGAATGGAGCGTTATGAGCCACCATCGGAAATTCTTGGCAGAATTCAGCAAAGGACGAAAGTATATCTTCGATCAAAGGTTTATCAAAAACCATATCATCCGTAATCCCGTTGACCGCCGAAGCACCGGCGGGAATGGATCTTTGTGGGTTGATCAAAGTTGAAAAAACAGATTCAACTTCGTTGTTATTAAATAATACCGCACCGATTTCGACGATTCGATCTACGCCCGGTACAGTTCCTGTGGTTTCTAAGTCAAAAGCTATGAATCTCATGTCTTTTTTGATACAGATAAAACATGACCGTTTCAACAAAAACACTCACCATAGCCGAAACTTTTTTTCAAGCGGAAGCTCATCTCGAGATTGATGTAAAAAGCTCAATCCCTGTGACACTTCTGGCGATTTTCAACGCCAACAAAGTAAGCATTAATCAGTCTTGTGGAGGAAACGGAACGTGTGGCACCTGCAGAGTGGAAATAGTGCACAATTCTGATTTAATTAAAGCGCCATCAGAATATGAAATTGAGGCCATCCAAGAGCTTGGCTTAAAATCTTTAGAAAGACTTTCCTGTCAGACCGAAATTAATTTTACGGCAAAAGAAACAAACGTGGTGGTTAAAATCGTAAGCGAACCCATCGATTAATTGACGTAAAAATTATTGGTGAAAATCCAAGTTAACCATTTGTCGGCATCCGGAAATGGCAAACTTGTACTAAGCCGAACTTGAATTCGGTAGACTCCTTTTTCAGTAATCGGAAAATCGCCGGTCGAAGTGTTTCGATGATCGAATCGCTGTCCATTTTTATAAAGAACAACTTCATGATAGACGTTTAATTCGCGCGGAAGTTTGAAAAAAAGTCTTAATGATGAATCGACAGTTGTCTCATCACCCATAAAAGTGTAACGGCTTTGACGCTTTGAAATAAGGTAAGATTCAAATCCAGTTGAATCACCCAAAGTGTCAATTGATATATAAAACGAACCACTTTTCAAGGAATTGAAAATAGCCTTGCGATCGTTTTCCATGTTGCTCGACAATTCAGATGTCATCAGAAGTCGTTCGCTGGCCATGTTAAAAACATTTTCGTAACTCGGAAATTTTATCAACCAGTTGGTAATAGGTACGGCCTTTGCGGTAGCTTCAGATGAAAGATAGAGATTACGTTTTTTCTTTAACGACATTTGATCGAAGATACGAAGCTCATAATCGGGATCACGGTACAGGCGCAGCAGTGAAAGTCGGGGGTTAAACGGATAAAACATCAGACTCCAAATAGTTGATACTTTCTTATTAAGCCAAACTTTATTAGCGAGAGTCTTTAAGTTAATCACGTCTAAGCCATCGGCAAAATCCAAAGGTTCTAAATTTGTATTCATGTGATCAATGACGATCACGTCTTGCGGGTAATTTTCAAGGTATGTCGGATTGTAGTAATTGATGATATTTTTATTGGTGGTCGAAAAAACGGTGTAGGAATGGTCCGGAGATAAAATTTTAGCTCCAAAAAGTTGCCCGGTATTCATCAAGTAGCGATCTTGATCTAAATTGACGATTGGGTTCAAATCGGTAAATAAAATAAATTTTGACTGGGCTCGCTTAGATTCTTCTGAAATGGAAGTATAAGTGCCCGATCCGATCGAAATGTGCGAATAAATATTTTGATGAAGCTTGTAATTATAAAATATGTTTGTGCTTTTAATTTCCTTACCGAGTAAATCAAATTTATACTGAGAAAGATAAAGTCCGAATGTAATATAGGCAATAAAAAGGGCACTGATGGAAATAAAAAATCTATTCATAAGCTAACTCGTAAAGTTCAAGGTCATATTTTTCAATAGACATAGCTTTAACTCGTCGGTAACTCCCCGTCCAGCCGGGCCAATCAGTTTCGACATATTTTAAGACGTAGAATTTTTTAATATTAATCGGAGGCTTCGAAGCTTTAAGTGAATCATAAAAATCATGCCGTGATAAATCGGCTAATTTAAAAATAGGTTCATTCGAAATAACATGCATCAAAGAC
>JACMMZ010000011.1 GCA_014378775.1 Pseudobdellovibrionaceae bacterium | reverse complement strand
GTGCTACATCCTTGTTGTTTTTGTATCCTCTCTATTTTTTGTTGAGTTAGTTCCGCAAACAACTCTTTTCTTCCGAACATGGACCTATGTCGCCGGAATCCGACTGCCATTTTGAGGTCCTGTGAAAATGTTTTACAGCTCGTTAAAGTTAACGGGGCAATATGCACCTTTGAAAGCTTGGCTAAGGTCTTGCTTTACTTAGAAGTACCCCATGGCGGCTAGGCACCCCCAACCTGGTCGTCTTTTTTTCTTTTTTTTCAATCATCCTGTAAGCTAAGATGACTGAAGTGAACCAAATTATTTTTACTTTTATAACGATCATTTTTTGTAGCTCTGCTTTTGCAACACCAGCAAATCTTTTAACCCCGCCGCTTCGAGTAATAATCGATCCAGGACATGGTGGTAATGATCAAGGCACTTCGGTTCAGTTATCTACTCAGCTAATCAAAGAATCTGATCTGACTTTAAAATTAAGCCAAAAAATTTTGAAAATCATTCAAGAAAAATACGCAGAAAAAATTCAAGCTTCGATGACTCGCACAACTAATCGCTATGTCCCTTTACAAAAACGATCCAGTTTGTCTCGATCAGAAAAAACTGATTTTTATATCAGTCTTCATTACAATTCAGCGTTCTCATCCGCTTTGTCGGGAACTGAAATTTATTTTCCTGAAAATAATAAAATCGATGATCGAAACCTGGCGGTGCTTGATGCCATTAAACAAGATCTGGTGGAAACGGGTCGCATTAAACAAAGCCTAAGTTTAACCAAAATTTTTGTGCCCCATTGGAAATCATCGCAGGTCAAAATCAGACGGGCTCCTTTTTATGTGCTCGAAAAAGCTGACGCACCCGCCTTATTGATTGAAGTCGGTTATTTGTCTCACCCTGAAGAGCAGAAAACATTATTAAGTGATGTTCATCAAGATTTAGCGGCCGAATCCATCGTTAAAGCGCTACTCGAATTCAAGGAAAATCGTGACAAGCAGCTTAATTAAATAGATCATTAAGAAAAATTTTAAATCGAGATGGATGTTTCTTATGTCAAATACCCGAAGTGATGGTCGAGCCCACAATCAATTACGTCCTATTAAAATAACTCCGAACGTTTCCGAATACGCTGAAGGATCAGTTTTGGTCGAATTCGGACGAACGCGAGTTCTTTGCACGGCCACTTATGAATCCAAAGCCCCGTCATGGTTACTGGGTACCGGTGCCGGCTGGGTGACAGCTGAATACGGAATGTTACCGCGCTCAACTCACACGCGAATCAAACGCGATAAATCTTTAACCGGCGGACGCACTCAAGAAATTTCAAGATTAATCGGTCGAAGTCTTCGATCAGGGGTTGATCTTTCGGTTCTTAATGAAAAACAAATTATTGTAGACTGCGATGTCATCAATGCCGACGGCGGAACCCGTACCGCGGCGGTTACGGGTGGATTTGTCGCTTTAGCGTTAGCGCTTAAAAAACTTCATGGTTTAAGTGAAATTAAAGCCGTCGGATTAAAACACTATGTCTCGGCGATTTCGGTGGGTTTACTTGAAGTGGGCGAAACACAAACGCCGATTTTAGATCTTAATTACGAAGAGGATTCTGATATCGGAACCGACATGAATTTTGTTATGAATCACAAAAGTGAATTTGTGGAGGTTCAAGGCACGGCCGAAGAAGGCACATTTACCAAAAAACAATTATTCACCATGATGGATATTGCCGAAGCCGGCTGCAAAGAATTATTTATTCATCAAGAAAAAATTATCGGTTCGTTTTTTCCGCTCAATTTATAATGAAGATATAACGGAGAATGAATTATGGAATTATGGATCGCCACCGGTAACAAAGGCAAATTAGAAGAATACCAGTTAGCCTTAAGATCAATGCTAGATCTTAAACTTTATTCTCAAGCTGATCTCAAAAGTTTTACTCCACGTCCCGAGGACGGCGACACATTTTTAGATAACGCTCGTATCAAGGCCAAAACAGTGAAGGCTTTGAAACCAGGAACCTGGGTTCTGGGCGAAGATGCGGGTTTAGAAGTTGAAGGATTAGGAAACTTACCCGGCGTTCATTCTGCGCGGTATGCCGGTCCCCACGCGCGTGATTCGGAAAATGTCGCTAAACTTTTAAAGATGATGCAAATTCGAAATATAAATCCACGCACGGCTCATTTTAAATGTGTCACGGTGGTTTACACGCCGACTGGTGAAGAATGGATTTTCGAAGGTAAGATGTCTGGCAAAATCGGCCCAAAACCGGTGGGCTTGATGGGTTTTGGTTACGACTCTATTTTTATACCCGATGGCGAAACTCAAAGTTTAGCTGAACTGGGTCCCGGTTACAAAATTAAAAAATCACACCGCGCACAGGCTTTATCTCAATTTCTAGGAAAGCTTTCCAGCCAAAAAATATTCGGCCGCTAAACGACCCGATTTCAACGCACCGTTGATGGAAGGCGAAGTCCATCGGTCACCGCAGTAAATAACTTGATCCCGAATATCAAATCCTTGCGGATGACCTTGGGATTTTGGAAGCGCTTTCAATATCGGATAACTTGAAATCAATTCCAGCCTAAGATCAAATCCCGCCACTTGATTAATATCAGCACTGATCTGATTAACCGAACCTCGATCAATTCCCACCACGCTCACGCTTAACAAAGGTTGATTTTTTCCGTAATCGTTCGAGACCGCACTCATCAGACACATATTATCAAAGCTGAGATTATATTTTCGTGGAACTAAAATAAGCCACTTACCCCAGTTGACCTGATTTAAACCCTGACCAGTAAAATAATAAGTGGTCACATTGGAATACTTTATGTCTTCAGCCAAATCGAAAGCGCAGATCACTGCATCGGCTTTGATGACTTCGCCGCTCGATAAATAGACTTCATTATTTTTCCATGATTGAACTTTTTCATTCAAATAAATATTCTCCGCCGGAATTTGCGAAGCCAGCGCCTTTGGTAATTCAGCCATACCCAAGGCCGGAACAGTGGTGCCACCCAAAGAAAAACATCTCATCAAGAAAAGAAAAAAATCTTTACCGGATTTCAAATCGTGATCAAGGAAAACTCCGGCTAAAAAAGGAGTCCAAAAGAATTCGATCATTTTTGAACTGAATCCAAAATTTTTCAAAAAATCTTTGGTTGATTCATTTCCCATTGGCGTGTCGCTCGGACACAATAAAGATTTTGAAACCAGTTTAATAATCAAAAATTTATCTCTCAAAGTTGTTACACTAGATGTCAGACTTGAAAAAATTGTCGAAGGATGTACGATCGGATTTCCCACAAGGTCTAAACCCGCTCCAGTATAAATCAATGCACCGGAATTAAATTTTTTCAAATCGAGAGTTTTAAGATCTATAAAATTTTTTAGTTCAGGATAAGAACGCAATAAAACTTGAAATCCGTGATCAAGTAAAAATTGTTTTTGATAAAAAGTAGATTTAATTCGGCCGCCTACTTCAGCGTCTCGCTCGACTAAAACGAGGCTTCGACTTGCTTTTGTAAGGGTCAATGCCGCGGCAAGACCTGATAATCCTGCTCCAATAATTATACAATCAACTTTTCTCATGCGGTTTCAGTGTAACGAAATATGCAGTAGATTCAAAATAAAAATGGTCTTAACTTTTAAGTACGTCGAATCATCGACCGCTGATAGGTTTTTGATCCAGCGGCACTTCGTTCATTATGATAAGATGCCAACGCGTTCCTTTTTGAACATAGTTTTAAAATCTTACGGTGACGACATTACCGTTGTTATGGATTTGCGTAGCGTACCTAATTGACCATATCCGCTAGATCCCCAGCACCTTACCGTTTGATCATATGATACGGAACAACTGTGATTTGAGCCTAAAGCTATTTGCTTCACATTTAGCAGCCCACTCGAGCTGAACGGGGTGCTACGATTTACTTTACTTCCATCGCCTAACTGGCCATACCCGCCGGATCCCCAGCATTTCACCTTTTGATCATCTAATACGGCACAACTGTGACTCTCACCTAAAGATATTTGATTCACATTTATCAGCCCGCTCACGATGGTCGGGATGTAACGAGTTATCAAGCTTCCATCGCCCAACTGGCCAGACATATTATATCCCCAGCACTTTACCGTTTTATCAACTAATACGGCGCAACTGTGATAACTGCCTAAAGCTATTTGATTTACATTTATTAGCCCGCTCACGCTAACCGGGATCGCTCTTGGAATGGTAGTTCCATCGCCTAGCTGGCCCCAGCCGCCGGATCCCCAGCACATCACCGTTTGATCATTTAATAAGGCGCAACTGTGATCTAAACCTGAAGCTATTTGCTTCACATTTAGCAACCCGCTTACGCTGGTCGGGGTGTTACGATTCACCATACTTCCGTTGCCTAACTGGCCGTATCCGCCGGATCCCCAGCACTTCACCGTTTGATCATTTAATAAGGCGCAACCGTGAAAACTACCCAGAGCTATGTAATTTACGTTTACCAGCCCGCTCACGCTGACTGGAGTGATACTTGGATTAGTACTGCCATCACCTAACTGGCTATACCCGTTAGCTCCCCAGCACTTCACCGTTTGATCATTTAATACGGCGCAACTGTGATCACTACCTAATGCTATTTGTTTCACATTTATCAACCCGCTCACGCTGACCGGGGTGCTACGCTGAGCTGTGCTTCCATCACCTAACTGGCCAGACACATTGAATCCCCAGCATTTCACCGTTTGATCATCTAACACGGCACAACTGTGATTTGTACCTAAAGCTATTTGCTTCACATTTAACACCCCGCTTACGATGACCGGGATCTTACTTTCATTCGTGCTTCCATCACCTAACCGGCCATCCCCGTTAGATCCCCAGCACTTCACCGTTTTATCATTTAATACGGCGCAACTGTGACTTGAACCCAAAGCTATTTGGGTCACATTTAACAACCTGCTCACGCTGATCGGGATCATACTTTGATTGGTAGTTCCATCGCCTAACTGGCCAGAAAGGTTACTTCCCCAGCATTTCACCGTTTGATCATTTAATACGGCGCAACTGTGAAAACTACCTAAAGTGATTTTGTTTACATTTACCAGCCCGCTCACGCTGATCGGGATCATACTTTGATTGGTACTTCCATTGCCTAACTGGCCATAAATGTTACCTCCCCAACATTTCACCGTTTGATCATTTAATACGGCGCAACTGTAATTTGAACCTAATGCTATTTTGTTTACATTTATCAGCCCGCTGACGCTGATCGGGCTCGTACTTTGATTGGTACTTCCATCACCTAACTGGCCTTCCCCGTTAGCTCCCCAGCACTTCACTGTTTGATCAACTAATACGGCGCAACTATGGTAACTACCTGAAACTACCTGAATCACACTTGTCAGCCCACTTACGGCGACCGGGGTGCTACGATTAATCGTACTTCCATCACCTAACTGGCCAGTCCCGTTAGCTCCCCAGCACTTCACTGTTTGATCAACTAATACGGCGCAACCGTAATAACCACCTAAAGCTATTTGGTTCACATTTACCAGCCCACTCACGCTGATCGGGATCGTACTTGGAACAGTACTTCCATCGCCTAACTGGCCAGCTCCGTTATTTCCCCAGCATTTCACCGTTTTATCATTCAATAAGGCACAACTGTGAAAACTACCTAAAGCTATGTGATTCACATTTGTCAGCCCACTCACGCTGATCGGGGTCGTACTTGGATTGGTACTTCCATTTCCTAACTGGCCTAGCAAATTATCTCCCCAGCACTTCACTGTTTGATCATCTAGTACAGCGCAACTGTGAGTTGCACCTAAAGCTATTTCTTTCACGCCTGACTGGGCCTTGTAAATATATCCCTTTTCGTTGGTGCAAATTATTTCGTTCGTAACAGCTTTTTTAATTTTGGCGCGAAACACTTTGGACGTCGTGGGAAAACCAAGAATTGGAACTTTTAAAACCGCATATGAAAAATCATTGACCACTGTTGTACTATCGACCAAATCGCCGCCTTCGCACTGCGAATTTGCATTTTCAAATAAATAAACCATGTCGCCGGCGCCGAGCCCCGAAACTTTAAATTCCGGCGTGAGCGAGGTCAAAAACGCCACCTGTAAAGTTAATTGCCCCGAACTATCTGAAGAATTTAAATTAGAGGAATAACTACCCGTGCAACTAGATAGTAAAACGAATACTGCGACGACTTTAAGCATTGTCGAAATGGGATTTATATATGTTTTCATTACCTTGCATATCGGCGTTTTTGGAGCGGACTTAAGTCGAATAGTTAATTTTTTATTTACACTAACTTTTAGAACTCACGCCAAATTTTACCAGCTGAGTTATATTCGATTCCGTAGAAATTTAGTTACAAAAAATAGGTGAAGTAAATAAAAATGAATAACTTTTTGACATAAAACTTTTGAACAGGAAATTTTATTCTCAGATCAAATACCTTCGCTTAATAGCTGAACTCGCTACCGAAAATAATAAACGCTCAGCAATGACCGCAAACGCATTTGTGACCGAAGAAAAACCTGAGGAATAATAATTAGACGGTGCTAAATACGATAATTCAGATTTAAATCGATGCGAAATTTCGTGCATGAATTAATTCTTATTCGTGTAATAGACTAAGTGTTATTTCATCGACTTAAAGTGTCGCATTACAAAAAGAAGACGCGGTGAACTCCGTGATGGCCACTCCACTATTTCCTAAATCTGATTCGCGTAAACCCATTGAAATTTGTGCCTTCGAAAAGGAAGCTATCTAAAGTAATAAAAAGAAGAGATAAAATTTCACGGGCATTGTTTTGATAAAGAAAAAAAATGGTGCGACCTACAGGACTTGAACCTGTGACACCTTGCATGTCATGCAAGTACTCTACCAACTGAGCTAAGATCGCCTTTAAATGTTTGTAAAAATTAGCAATTTGTCGTTTGAAGTTCAACCTTTTTTCGGGTTTTTATGATGGGTCTTGCTTGTTTTCTGTAGATTCTGTAACTGTACCCGCATGGAACTTCAACATCTTCTTCCTTTCATCATTACCGGTGCCACCGTTTCCGTCTTACATGCCGCCTTACCCACTCACTGGCTTCCTTTTGTATTAGCGGCTAAAACCCAGAAATGGCCCTATAAAAAGGTCTTAGCTATTCTTCTGATCGCCGGCATCGGCCACATTCTGACCACTACTGCCATCGGGGCCGGAGTCGTTTGGTTCAGCATGAAGTTGAATGAAAGTTTTGAGAAGATTTTTATTTTACTGGCGGCGATCTCAGTTTTTCTTTTTGGGGTTTACTATATTGTTCAATTTTTCCGTGGAAATCGGCACTCGCATTGCGATCATCACGAACCGCATATACATGACTACAACAAAGCCTCAAAGGACGGCTGGGCGGTTCTTAGTCTTTTATCGCTTTTGACATTTTCGCCTTGTGAATCTTTTATTCCCATTTATATGTCGGCCTGGCAAACCGGATGGTTTGGATTTTTAGTCTTATCTGTGGTGTTAGCTATTGGTACCATCACCGCGATGGTCATTTTTACTTCGATTGCCTACTACGGGATGAAACAAATCCGTTTTCAATTTTTAGAAAATTATGAGAAACTGATTGTAGGGTCGATCATGATCATTTTATCAATCGTTGTTTATATATTGGAGTCAAACCATAATCATGGATTCTAAAAGCTTTGTCCTGCAATACTTAAAAGATGACGACATCACGTATCTTTCAACGCGTTCTCAGGGTGCGGGCGGACAGCATGTGAACAAAACCAATTCATGTATTCAATTACGCTATTCGATTGGATCCTCACCGTTTCCCGATGAGATCAAAGAAAAATTCATGCAGCGTCTTCGGCATAAATTAGTTCAAGATGATGTGATCCAAATTCGGGTTGAAACAGAACGAGATCAAAAAAGTAATAAAGATACGGCTTACAAAAGATTAGTGGAATTATTAGTCAGCGCTTTGTTTGAACCCAAAAAGCGAACCAAAACAAAACCGACCAAATCGTCGGTTCGAAAAAGACTCGACACGAAAAAAAGCCGATCGGAAGTTAAAAAGTCCCGATCAGGCAAATGGGATTAATCGCATTCAGCGGTAATTTTAAAAGTTGAACCTAAATTATATTTCATCGAACCGTAAGTGAACGCGCTTCGTCGGAAATCAAGGATCGATCTTTTTTGGTAGATTCTAATCTCAGATCTTTTATATGAATTTTCCTCATCAATTTGATCTTTATATTTTACATTCAAAAAACTCAGACGCAAATTCAACATTTTTTTGGATTTTGACCAGTAGTCACGCTGCATACCTTGATAGATATAGGTTTCACCTTGAAGTGAGTTCACAAAATTATCTTGAATACCGACATCCAGGTACCGACTAAAACTGACAAAATTTTTGAAACGAATGATAGGCTCTTTCATGCATTCGCCCGAATGACAATCGTAGGTTGAATTTTTGGGTGTCAATTTCGAATCATCCATGACGGTCAAAAAGGTCTTACCTACTGGTAGTTTATCGATGCGCATTTCATCGGGGCATTCCTTGGCGAAGGCGATAACCGAGGCACAGATATAAATCATGGCGAAAATAATCACGTGGTTGGTTTTCATGGGCTTCCTTCTCTCTCGGAGTTTACGTACGGGTCTCAATGTATCAATCTGCGACAAACGTTCCATCACCAGACCGTGTTCTATTGATTTTAAAAAGATTTTTCTGTTCAGATTTTTTACAACTGACACAAAATGATGGTTTAAAGCCGACTTCAACCCCATTCAGGATCGTTATATCTCAGCTCGACTGGCATCTAAATCGCTTTCTCCTTATATATGATTAAAATTAAAAGCATTCTTATGTTGTTGGCTCTTTCTTCGATTTCTACCGCAAATGCTGGCGTGAGATGTGCCGAATTGTTTAAAACTAAAGATCCCTTCATTAAACAAGTCCTATCCACTGATATGGCCAAATCAGCCGCCCAGTCGATCAAATCATTGACCAATAGCACCACCGGGGCGCGTATTGAATCCAAATGGACACTGGAAAGCGCACAAATCGAAACTCTAATCTCAAAACTGGCTGAAAGCCTTCGAACAAAAAATGTAGAACTTAAAGCGCGGGATAAAATGACCGAGGGAAAGCGAAATGTCACTCACACTGTCTATCTAGAAAAATTTAGTCTTAATTTACAAAAAAGTGGGCTAGAAATAGGTCCCGATTTCAATCTCAAAGATGTTACTTTAAAAGTTCGAGTACGTAAATACGGAACGATTGATCACACAAAGACTGTTTCTGAAAATAATATTGATTTCGCCAATTTTACCAAAGATCATTCTTTTGTGGAATTTAAATTTCCCGATGCACGTTTTAAAGGGGCAGTATTTAAACCCCGCATGTACGTAGCCGATCACATCATTAAAATGATGGGAACACCGGAATTTATCCAAAACTTTACCCAAATTAAACAAGAAACTTTGGCGGCTAAAGAAAATTTAACCAATAAGGAAAGTGCTGAAGCCATGCTGCAATTTCTTTATCAAGGCCATGTTCAAAATTATAGTTTTAAACCTTTGGCGACCAATTTGTACGAACGCACATCCTACGCCGCTGATTTTACCGATAAAATAAAAAATCAAACGTTCCAAATCCAAATGACTCTGGATAAATCGATCGCGTTTAAACTGAATTCTACCGGACAAATGATTCAAGCCTACAAAGACGGACACAGCGTGGTCGAAGTCAAAGTACCGGTAGAATATGCTCGCTATGATTTAAAAAGTCGGCTCGATCATTTACCAGGATATTCGCAATTTTTAAATTTTGTAGAAAAAGTTAAAACCGACCACTTGCCAGAATACATGCCCGGAGTCGGTAAAATGGGACATGGTCATCGCGAATATAAAAATTTAGATTCTGTAACCGTTAATGAAGACTTTGATTAAAGTTCAAGATCCATTTTTCAAAGAAATCCCGCATGGTCACATCACTGACATGATTACAAACCCGGTCCGTTTTTAAAGCGGTTACACCGCATGAAACAATTTGTGAAAACAATCTCAAATCATTTGCGATATTGATACTGATGCCGTGCTGACTGATACCTTCTTTAATTTCCAGTCCACAAAAAGCGATTTTCCCGTTGACAGTAAAAAGGCCCACGTTTTCATTATCGATAAAAGATTCGATACCGTAATCTCTTAAAGTCAATTGCGTGATTTTTAAAATTTTACTCACAAATTCTTTAACCCCTAATCCTTGAAGTTTTAAATTCATGACCGGATAAATCACCAACTGACCCTCCGAGTGAACCGTGGCTAATCCACCACGAGTCGACTGAATCACTGGAATATCTCCGGCCGATGTCCAGCCCTCAAGCTTCATGCGACGTCCCAGGGTGATGACCGCTGGATGTTCCAATCCCATGATACTCATTTGATTTTTATCTTTAGCGCAGCTCCATAAATTCCGCTGAATTTGAAAAGCCGCTTCAAATTCTAAACATCCTAAAAAGGCGTGCTCAAATAAAAAATTATTGTTTGTAGGTTTCAACGCGATCACTTTCTTTAAAATTAGCGCCCGAATGCATCATCGCTACGGCTCCATCTTGTCCAAAATAACTGATAATTTCCAAAGTTCCTTTAGTTCGACCGCGAATCCGTCCTAAGTGATAACCGATTTCGGGATCATAAATTTCTGATCCATCCTCGACCACTTTAAGGATGTCTCCGATTAATACTCCAGAAATTTTTCCGACATTCAAATAAATTTTTTCACCGCGAATAGCCGCAATACGGCCTTCCCAGGTAATATCGACTAACGCCTCTTGAATTTGGGGTGTAAAATCGAGGAAAGCATCCTTAATCAGAATCTTTAGTAATTCCGGATTACGCACAAAAAACTGATCATTAGCCACGCGCTCAATAATACGCTTGTTGTCCTCTTCTAAAGTCACGGTCTTAACTGTGTTGAAGACTTCATTTTCCGTTCTGACGTTAACGATTCTCATGCGAACAACGACTTCGTAAATTGTCGAGATATCACGAACGAGTCCAATCTGATCCGCGGCATTTTTTAACTTCACATCAAGGATCTGACCTTCAATGATCGATGTAAATCCCTGTTTCTGGGAATCTTGCGCGATTTTTTTTAAATCGTATTCACCATTTTTGATATATTTTGCCGGTGGCGTTTTCAACTGTGCCATGGGAACCACGATAACTCCGGTTGTGCGAACCAGATCATCAACAAAAGCGGTGCGTGCTTGTTCTCGCGCGTCTTGCGGACGAGCCGTTTCATTTTTATCTAAGAAAGGTAATATCAAAACTCGTTTTTTAAGTTCGCTGGGTTCTAATCTAATTCGGTAATCCACATCTTTGATTGATTTGCGAACTTGAAGAGGCTCTTTTTCATGGGACAATATTTTTGCCGTTGTAATACAACCTTGGAGCCCTAAAAGTGATATGGCTAATACGAATTTTATAATCATAATACCTCTGTCTTTAGGATATCATCCAACGGTTAAATTTCAATAAAATCAGTACGGCCAAACAACTGTCGAGCTTCCTCGAAAAATGAATCTGAAATTTCGATATGCTGAACCGTCTCTGGAGTCATTTCAACAAGACGATTGTCCATGTTAAACAGGAATTTGACCTCCGTTTGTCCCTTAAATTCATGGATCAAAGACTGCAACTGCGCGTACTGCTCTTCGGCTAAAAGATCTAACCGGAAGGTAATACGCTTGGTTTTTTTCAAGATATCATCAAAGGGAGCCACATTATCGACTAAGATTTTGACCGCGCCTTCATTCACTTCTAATGCTCCACCAATTAATAACGGGCGTTCATCTTTTAAATAATGTCCGCACTTGGCAAACGTATCCGGAAAAATCACCAGCTCGGCTGTTCCCGATAAATCTTCGACTTTGGCAAAAGCCATGCGCGTTCCTTTTTTAGTTACCATTTCTTTGTAATCGATCACTAAGCCGGTGATCACCACCCGCTTTTTATTTTTATCATTCGGGGGCCATGTTTTAGGTTCATCCACTTTAGGCGGCATAATGATCTGACCTAATTCAGCAATAGAATTTGAAGCCCACACTTTAGATAAATTCTCAAAGCCCTTCATCGGATGATCCGAAAGATAAAATCCAAGAACTTCTTTTTCGGCCGCTAATGACTGCGCGCGCGTCCAGATTTTGACGTCCGGAAGTTTGATATCTTCTTTTCCATCGGACATATCAAACATCGAAGCTTGTCCGCTTAATTTATCTTTTTGAGTCTCAATCGCCCGGTCTAAGAACAAATGATATCCACTTAGTAACTGAGCCCGGTGATATCCAAACCCATCAAAACCTCCGGCTTTGATAGTGGATTCGATCACTTTTTTATTCACACGTCGTAAATCCACCTGATCAAAGAAGTCTTGAAGGGAATTGAATTTTTGATCAGGTAAAAGCTCGCGTGCTTCGAAAATTGCATCAACGGCCGCTTGACCGACGCCTTTAATTCCGCCTAAACCAAAATAAATTTCCTCGCCTTTGACCGAAAATAAATAATCAGAAAAATTAATATGCGGAGCCTTCACCACTAATCCACGCTTTTGCGCATCCTTAACGTACTTCACCACTTTGTCAGTGTCGGATAATTCAGTCGATAAAAGAGCGGCAAAAAATTCCGCCGGATAATAATGTTTCACCCAAGCCGTTTGCGCCGTAATTACTGAATAGGCAGCGGCGTGTGATTTATTAAAACCGTAATCGGCAAATTTATACATCAGATCAAAAAGCTCGTTGGATTTATCTTTATCGTGACCGTTAGCTAAGGCCCCGGTCATGAAACGAGCGCGGTGTTGATCCATTTCGGATTTAATTTTTTTACCCATGGCTCGACGAAGCATATCCGCTTCACCCAGACTATATCCGGCAATCTGCGAAGCGATCCCCATAACTTGCTCTTGGTAAACCATAATTCCGTAAGTTTCTTTGAGAACTTTTTCGGTTTCAGGTAAAATATATTCCACCGGTGATTCGCCATGCTTACGTTTGGTAAATTCAGGAATATTGGCCATCGGACCAGGACGGTACAAAGATGTAATGGCCGTGACATCGGCAAAGTTCGACGGCTTTATCCGACGAGTCGCATCGGTGATGCCTTCACCCTCAAACTGGAATACACCAGCGGTGTCACCGCGCGAAAGCAGTTCGTAAATTTTTGGATCATCGATCGGAATATTTTTTTCTAAAATCGAAATCCCGCGATTTTGTTTCACCAGTTTAAGCGCATGATGAATATGTGTTAGAGTTTTTAAGCCCAAGAAATCGAATTTGATCAAACCGATTTTCTCGGCATGCTTCATATCGTATTGAACCACATTTTCGTCAGCTGCTCCCTTGTACATCGGAGCATGCTGAGTTAAATTCCCATCGGCAATAATTACGCCGGCCGCATGAATTCCGGCGTGTCTGACCAGGCCTTCAACTTTCAAAGCTAATTCAATCAATGTGGCTACGGTCGGATTGTTATCCATGGCTTCGCGAATTCGGGGCTCGGCTTCAATGGAATCGGTTAAGCTAATGCCTAATTTATCAGGAATCAGTTTACTGACTGCATCTACTTCCGGAAACGTCATTCCTAAAACACGACCCACATCTTTTAAAGCTGCGCGAGTTTGTAATTTCCCGTAAGTGATAATTTGTGATACCGATTCACGTCCATATTTTTCGGTGACGTATTGAATGACTTCTTGACGACGGTCCTGGCAAAAGTCGATATCAAAATCGGGCATCGAAATTCGTTCCGGATTCAAAAAACGCTCAAACAGCAAAAAATAAGGTATGGGATCTAAATCAGTGATTTTAAGACTGTAAGCGACCAGCGATCCCGCGCCGGATCCTCGCCCAGCTCCGACGGGGATGTCGTGGGATTTCGCCCAGCCAATAAAATCTTGAACGATTAAAAAATAACCGTTAAACCCCATACGATCAATAACGCCTAATTCAAAATTAAGGCGATCGACATATTCTTTCTTTTTTTCGTCTCCGATCGGCCGACCTATTTCCTCGGCTTCATCAAAACGCGTTTTTAAACCGATTTCTGATCGGTAATTCATTTCCGCTTTGACCGTGCGCCCTTCGGTGGTTGGAAAAGTTGGTAAATGATAGATGGCTTTTCCGTTATCGTCTTTTAATTTAAATTTGACGTTGCAGCGATCACTAATCTCTAAAGTCTTTGCGAGCGCTTCTTTATTATCTGAAAATAATTTTCCCATTTGCTCTGAGGACTTAAAATAAAATTCAGAACTACCCAAACGGTAACGGTGTTCATCAGAAAG
>JACMMZ010000105.1 GCA_014378775.1 Pseudobdellovibrionaceae bacterium | reverse complement strand
GGGACAGCTTTATCATCCCCGATAATCATCACGAAATCGGCTTGACGACGGTTATAATAATCTTGAACCAAGTTAAGGACAGCACTCGTTGTAGTATTTGGTGAAGATAATTTTTCGACCACTACGTTGTAGCCCTGTGACTTTTTCCAAGTAACAAAATCGATTAAGCCTGCGGCCAATTGATCTGGCGTAATGATTAAATAATTTTTTAGATTTTCATTTTGAAGACTGAATTCATTTGTATTATAGCTCACCGTCACGCCGGTATTCAGAATCACTTCACTGGTGGCCGCATCAAAATGGGCCAACTTGACATTAAGTTGCGTGATGGGTTGACCCTTATAAGCCCCCAAATAAACCAAGTTGTAATCGTTAATGGGCCCCGCGAAACGATTGGGTGAATAGGCTGCTTGATCGTAAGCAAAATTGATTTTTTTATCAGTGGCACACCGACAAGGTTGTGCTTGAGTTGGTAAGGGTATTACGTTTTGAAAAACTTCAGTCTTTTGAACTTGAACCTGGACTTGGATATTTTCTGGTCGACCCATTAAAATCCATGTTTTGACAGGAAGACTGGCTTTACCTAATTCTTGCGTGCTTTCAAAACCCGGCACATTTATTTTTGAAAATACATTCTTCGAGAAAGTGCCGAATCCCCCAACGTTTTGTACCGAGATTGATTTCGCGTTGATAGATATCGTTTCTGTCTTTGCAAACACGGTTGTTTGCGCAAAAATGACCATCCCGAATCCTAATAAAAATTGATATGATTTCACAAAACCCCTCCTATGAAATAACCATGATTATTTATAGTCAAGATTGGGAACCTGAACAAACGACGAGGCGTGTGTAATCAATAAACTAGACCTTGTGCTAGGTTGTAAGGAAGAAATTATCCACCAGAGCGCTGAACGCCTATGATCCCTTTAATTTTTTGCAGCGCTAAGATCGCTGAATTGAGCTGAGCCGTATCTTTCACGGAAATCACGAACTGACAAACGGCTTTTTTATCTCGTGTTGTGCGAATTTGAGCCGATTCAATATTAATACTCTGAATGGCGAAGGCTTCGGTCATGAGTTTAAGTAATCCGGGAATATCTTGCGCCACGACTTCTAATTTGACCGGACGCTCTTGTCCTGCGGCGGCTGATTTCGAAGTCCATTCAACATCTACCCGTCGCATCTGATCTAATTCAAAAGACTTGGAACAGATTGAGGCGTGAATAATAATCCCTTTTCCACGACTGATAAAACCACTGATCGAATCCCCCGGAATGGGATTACAGCATTTTGCAAAGTGCACCAACACATCACTCATGCCCTGGACCGTCACCAAAGAGCTGGTTTTTTTCATTTTAGACTTAACTGATTTGACTACTTTTTCCATGAAGGAAACGTTATCGCTGTCGTCGACTTCTTTGAAGTCATCTTTAGAAGCTAAGTTATCAACTAAATGTTTCGGTTCGAATTTACCATAGCCCACTCGGACATAAAGTTCTTCCAGGTCCGAAATTCCACTGTCTTTCATGTACTGATCAAACTCGGGACCTTTTAAATATTTTCCGGCCGCCATTCCAAACTTGCGGAATTCTTTTTCAACCAACTCTTTTCCCATATTCAAAGAATTTTTACGCTGCTCATCTTTAACATACTGTCGGATTTTAGATTTAGCTTTATTTGTAACAACGAATTTGAGCCAGTCTTTTGAAGGCGTTTGCGTTTTTGATGTTAAAATTTCAACTCGATCACCATTTTGTAAATTATGTTTTAATGGAACCATTTTTCCATTCACGCGCGCACCCGTGCACGTTCCACCTAAATTGGTGTGAATGGCATAGGCTAAATCTACTGGAGTAGCGCCATCCGGGAGTTCTCGCACGTCGCCTTTCGGCGTAAACACATAAATTTCTTTTTCCAGTAAATCGGTTTTGATCGTATCTAAGAATTCGTCCGGAGAATCATTTTGCTGATGCAAAGTTAGAAGTTCGCGAAGCCAATTCGCCTTTTGCATTTGATCCACCGTCAAATCGCCGCGCTCTTTATAATTCCAATGCGCCGCGATTCCTTTTTCGGCCACTAAATGCATATCCTCAGTACGGATTTGAATTTCGATCCGGTCTCCGCCAGGCCCGATCACGGTTGTGTGAAGAGATTGGTAATTATTTGATTTCGGCATGGCGATGAAATCTTTAAAACGCCCTGGAATCGGTTTCCAAATAGAGTGGATGTAACCGAGAACCGAATAACATTCGACCACATCTTTGACTAAAATACGAAATGCCAAAATATCAAAGATCTGATCGTAATCTAAGTTTCTCGACGTCATTTTTCGATATATAGACCAGTAATGTTTCGAACGTCCATAAATTTTATAATCTTTAATATTCGTGTTGGTCAAAACTTCGGTAATATTTCTATGAACTTCTTTAATGTATTTATCCGTATCGCCTTCAGTTTTTTGAATCAACTGCACCAGTTCATAATACTTATCCGGACGAGAATATTTAAAGCATAAATCTTCTAATTCAATTTTGACCGAACTAATACCCACTCGGCCGGCTAGAGGACAATAAATTTCTAAAGTCTCCTGCGCAATACGAGCTTGTTTTTCATAGGGCATATGATTTAGCGTTCGCATGTTATGTAATCGATCGCATAACTTAACTAAAACCACGCGGACATCTTTTCCCATGGCCACAATCATTTTTCGAATATTTTCACCTTGTTTATCAAAGCTATTTCTAAAATTCATCAAACCGATTTTTGTTACACCATCAACCAATGAGGCTACAGTAGGCCCGAATTCACGTTTGATATCTTCAAGCGTTACACTTGT
>JACMMZ010000010.1 GCA_014378775.1 Pseudobdellovibrionaceae bacterium | reverse complement strand
TTCGAGATATCCTGGGCTTTGGTCTTTCTTTTACGGACGGACTCACTATCTTTATACATCGTTTCCACGATTTTCTTATAGGCTTTTCCGCTGGTTTGCTTCAAGCCATCGGCGTAAGTGTCTAAGCTGTCTGCCATCATATCGTGATTTGAGATCAAAGACTGTTGAATTGAATCTTGAGCAACGGTCATTTGCTTAAAATCGCTTATAAAGCTGGCACAATCTGGGGTGGAGGCCTGACAGATCGGTGCGAAACTTAAAATCTTAAAAATCAAAATAACAGATATCATTTTTTTCATATTTTTTACCTTAAACCGTCATTTGAAAATACATGTCATAATCTTTTTTGGTTTCATCACTTAAATACGGCATCAACATACGTATAATATGTCGCCGGGCTTTTTCAAAAGTTTTCGGACGTGGCGGAGATTCGCCTCGGTCGGTGGTTTCAAAGAACTGCATAAAACTGTTTGAAGCCACAAATAATAATTCGGCCACGAATTCCATTTCGTATTTCGAATTAATTTTATTCATAAAACCTGATTTCACCCAGTGTTTGTAAAGGATAACCATCAGTAAACTGGTTTTTTTGACATGTCGGTGCCAAAGCTTAGATAGATCGGCATCTTTTTTTCTGAGGATATACATTTCACGATGAAAAAAACGATACTTCCAATACAACTGAAGATTTTTATCAACGAAATCAATGAGGGGGAATTTTACTTTATCTTTTGCGATCTTGGCTTGAGGTCTCCAGATAGTGGCCGTGTCTGACATCATTTTTTTAAAAATTTCTCGGATGATTTGCTCTTTATTTTTATAGTGAAAATAAAGATTTCCAGGGCTCATCTTCAAGGTCTTAGCAATATCGTTCGTGGTGACTTCGGTGGCGCCATCCGCATTAAACAAATCTAAAGATATTAATAAAATTCTGTCTTTTGTTTTCATCCGTCAACTCTAGCGTGAGCTAGACATCTAGACAACGTTTTGGGGGTAACTTGTGTAATTATTTTTTTTCTGCTACGATTTGTGATAAGCTTGGATAAGTAACCACAAGGATGTGAACTAGACTATGGTACGGCTAACGATCATTTCACTTTTTTTAATCGCCTTAGCTGCCGGATTTTCCGCCATGGCAAACAAATCATCTTCGCAAGAATCTTTTAAGGAGCATGCGGAGTCTCGTCGAAATATTTCGCGCGCCCTAAGTAGTGAAATCAAAAAAAATTCCTACCCAGCAAATGCCGTGATTAATATTAACGATGATAAAGAAAATTATAAAGTCGAATACACGCTGGATAAAAAATTACAAAAACAAGCTAACGATTTGCTGCAAAGATACAAACCTGATTACGGCGCCATTTTCATGATTAACGCTGAAACCGGAGAAGTTTTAGCTATTGCCAGCCAGCAAAAGGGAAACCCGAACGGAGAAAATCTTAATTTGAAAGCCAGTTTTCCCGCCGCCAGCGTTTTCAAAGTCGTAACGGCGACCGCCGCCGTCGACGGAGCTAAAGTTGACCCCCGCCACCGCATCGCTTTCAACGGTGGAAACTACACTCTGTATAAAAGTAATGTGCTTTCCGATAAAATTAATCGTTGGACCAGGTTTATAACTCTTAAAGATGCTTTTGCGCGGTCGATTAACACCGCTTTTGGTAGGCTTACCATGGAGAATTTAAATCCGGCTGTTATCGCGGAATACGCTGGTAAATTTATGTTCAACGAAGATTTAGGCGCGGATTTTAATGTCGAGCAAAGCCAAGCCATCATCCCGAAAGAAAAAGGCTTTGAGCTAACGCAAGTTGCCTCCGGTTACAACCGCCAAAACACCATGAGCCCCGTTCACGGCGCCATGATCGCTTCGGCTATTATCAACGACGGAAAAATGGTTACGCCGTACATTGTTGAATCCGTTAAAAACGACAAAAACGAAATTATCTATTCGGGAAAATCGACTTTCAATACCCCGGTGATGTCAAAAAATTCAGCTTTAAAAATAAAAGACATGATGGAGCAAACTGTATTAACCGGAACTTCTCGGAAAACGTTCAGACAAATGGTACGTGATAAAAAATTTAAAGAAATCGAAATGGGTGGAAAGACCGGCCATTTTAGCGGAAGTAACCCCAGAGGAACCACCGACTGGTTTATTGGTTACGCCACCGATGGAGATAAAAAAATTGCTATCGCAACGATTACCGTGAACGTTAAAAAGTGGACGGTTAAATCATCGGCTTTAGCACAAATGATGTTTAAAAAATATTATGAGTAAAAATAACAACGTGATTTTTATTTCGCCCGAACAACACTTCGCCGAGCTTCTGAAAGAGGCCTGTGAATACCGTAAGTTTAAAATTCTTCCGGCTTCAGAAACTTACATTCTTAATTTGTTAAATTACTACATCGATTCCAGAAATTTATATTCCCCGCTTATTGACGATGAATCGATGGAGCGTCCGCCAGATACTTTTGCGGAACTTTACTTAACGGCTTTAAATGCCGAAGATCCCAAAAATCGCACTTACATGAAAATTCTAGCCGATAAAGCTTTGTACCTTTCGGGTTTTTTTGGTGATTCGCTCCAAAAAAAATCGGTGGATATTGATTACTACATGGGAATTGGCGCTTCGGCTTATTCAAATCTGGCGGCTTGGACCAAGGAAGAAACCACGGCCGCCGTGTATGCAACTTTTTCCAAAAAATTTATCGATTATGCTGATTTACTCAGTTACATCAGCGACAAATCAGCGCTTCAATCAGAGCAAAATATCCTTAAGCTTTATGAGCGCTACGTTAAAACCGGCTCAGATCTGGCTCGGGACAAACTGGCCGAGCTGGGTGTTGTGACGGACTCAAAAGAACAATTGAAAATCAAAAAAATCTAATATAGTTTAGGCGCCATGAGTTTAAGCCATATCATTATTTTAGGCATCATCATGTTGATCGTTATTCCGCCTGAGAAACTGCCCGAAATTATGCGCAATCTGGGTCGCCTAATCAATGATCTGAAACGACACACCAGCGGTCTTTTTACGGATGTGACCGGTGAATTCAAAGACATCAAAAAAGATCTCACCCCGGGGATTCGTTTAACTCCGGCTGATTTATTGAAAAAATTAAATGATAAAAATGAAACAGTTAACAACGTGACCGTCACATCTAATGATGCGACGAAAACCGATGTTGAAGTTAAAACGGATCACAAATCATGACTACCCAAGACAACACCGAACCCGGATCCATGGGGCTGATTCAGCACATCGCAGAATTAAGATTTCGCCTGACTCGTGCGGCGATTTTTATTTTATTAGGTACCGTGATCTGTTGGGGATTTAGCGAATATCTTTTTAATATTATTCGTCAGCCCATTGCGCAGTATTTGCCAAATGGCGGCTTAGTTTTTACCGGTCCGATTGATAAATTCATGGCTCACATTAAATTAGCCTTCATTGCGGGTATGGTTTTATCAGCGCCGCTGTGGCTTTATCAATTGTGGAAATTTATTTCTCCGGCGTTGTATAAAAATGAAAAAAAATACGCCGCAGGCTTTATTTTATTCGGCACGTTTCAATTTATTTTAGGCGTCTTGTTTTGTTATTTTATCGTTTTCCCGATGGCCTTTAAATTTTTGATGACCTTCGGAGGCGACATCGACAAACCGATGATCACCATCGATAGTTATCTCGGCTTTTTCACCCAAACCGCCGTGATTTTCGGATTAACTTTTGAGATGCCGGTGATCATCACCTTTTTAGGTTCGATGGGTTTGATCAGCCAGGAATTTTTGAAAAAAAATCGCCGTTACGCCGTGGTTATCATGGCGGCGGTGTCAGCCATCGCGGCTCCGCCCGATGCACTCAGTATGATTTTATTATTAGGCCCGCTGTGGGTCATGTATGAATTATCCGTGGTGCTGGTGGGACTGTTCGGGAAGAAATCAGATCCTGTTGTTTAACTTCAATTTGAATCGATAAGTTGTGGCGTTTGCTTTGTTTTGTACAACTAAAATATGATTCTCTTTTCCGAAATTGAGATCGCGGCTGGCTGTGGCAGTTGAGATTTCGCTAAATAAACCCATGTACTGTTTTCTTGAAAATAAATTTTGAACAAATTGATTATGCGCGACC
>JACMMZ010000104.1 GCA_014378775.1 Pseudobdellovibrionaceae bacterium | reverse complement strand
TTTTTCGAAAGCGGTGTCCGGGGATTCTTCATAAAAAACTCAAGAAGCTGATACTCTTTAGTTTGTAATGATATTTTTATATTCTCTCGGATAAGTTCGCGAGAAATCAGACTCAATTTAAAGTCATGAAAAACAATTTCTGTATTTTCAGTAGGGGTTGAGGCTTTGTTCGAACGACGAATTAAATTATTCACTCGTGCTAAAAGTTCGACAAAGGCGTACGGCTTTACCAAGTAATCATCCCCACCATTTTGAAGTCCCAGAACACGATCGTCGAGACTTCGCTTGGCGGTCAAAATTAAAACCGGCATTTGAATATTGCGCCGCCGGAGTTCGCTGATCATTTGCAGTCCGTCCATCTGCGGTAGCATGAGATCCGTGATGATAACGTCGTATTGATTTTCCAGGGCAAGAATCAAACCCTCGTGACCGTTCGTAACGTGCGTGCAATCAAAATGATTGGCACCGAGACCTTCGATGAGATCATTTGCGATTTCAGTATCATCCTCGACAATTAAAATATGCATGAGTGATGCTAGGCCCGATCAGCGAAAAGTGCAAACCTGTTAGAAAAAGGTAATTTTTACAAACCCTAGACCTAGGTACAGGGTAGTTATTTAACCGGAGTTGAATGGCTGCGTTAAAATATCTGATGAAATAAATGTAATTTGAATAAATTCTTATCGAGTGGAACCATCACAAGCAACAGCGAATTATAAAGCAAAGCCAACTTACCTCAAGGAGACTTATGACTGAATTAAGCCCACGAAAAGAACCGAGAATCTTGTTAAGAGATAACTTTTTCCGAAATTCAGTTTTTTTGTTGTCAGTTTTATTTTCTTCACTCAGTTTTGGCTGGGGTGCAAAGGGTCATCAAATCGTTGCCTACGTCGGAGCGCTGACGGCTTCTGAGGGACCGGCTTTTTGGCAATCTAACGCCGATTCATTACGAATACTATCAACCGTGCCTGATCGAGTTTGGAAAGGTGCCGCTACAAAAGCAGATGAAGCTCCCACCCATTGGTTTCAAGCCGATGCTTTTTACAAACCAACTGATTACGCGCAAATCATTTTATTTCCACAGAAATTCAGTGACGCAGTTACCAAATACACCTCACCTGTCATGATTAAAAATGGAACTGCCCCGTGGCGCATTGAGCAAATGTATAATCTAGCGCTTCAGTCTTTTAAAGCTCACGATATGCAAAAAGGTCTTGAATACGTTGGAACAATGACCCACTACATCGGGGATTTGTCCCAGCCTTTGCATGTATCTGAAAATTACGATGGAGCCATGACAGGTAATGTTGGAATTCACGCTTTTTTCGAAACAACAAATATAGTGGACGAAATGGCGATCCGAAAAGATGTTTTGAGCCGCGCCCAAGGCTTACTTAAAGACCCGAGTTTTTTGGCGAATTTCAATGGTACTTTAATGGACATCATTTTTTTAGAAATTGAAAGATCAATCGCGCTGCGCGATACCGTTATCAATAATGATCTTCGGTTGGGGCGTACACGAAACGGAGCGGGCGTTCAACTTGAGTTAGCCAAAGATCGATTGGCTGACGGAGCAGCAACTTTAGCTATGGTATTAAATCGTTTTTGGAAAGAGGCCGGACTTTTAGAAAATGCATCACCGATAGCAGTTCAAGATCCCGCCTGGATCGCCCCGGATTACAGCCAGCTTCCGATTCAGAAAAATTTATTGTATACTTCGAAATATTCGACAGGGGATGAAGATGATTGTTCCCAGTAAATCCTTTCTGAAAACGGCTTTAGTTCGCATCTTCATTTTTTCTTTTCTCGTGATACAAGCTGCTCAGTCGATGCCCGCACAGATTGTACTCATCCGTCATGGAGAAAAGCCCGAGACGGGCGATGAGCTTTCGACTCAGGGCTGGGCGCGAGCTCAAGCCTTGCCAGAATTGTTTAAAAGACCAGAGTTCAATCAATTCGGAGATCCTGCCGCCTTGTACGCTATGAACAAAAAAGGCAAGAATGGATCGATTCGCGCGATTCAAACTTTAGAATACGTTTCGCAAGTTTTCAATCTGGCACTCAACACCGATTATACGAAAGATCAAGTCGCTGATTTAGTAAAAGATATAGAAAAAAATGACAAGTACGATGGAAAAATGATTGTCATTTGCTGGGAGCATAAAGTGTTGATCGATATCGCTATGGAATTTGGATTGAAGCAGCCCGTATCGTGGCCCGCAGAGCAGTTCGACCGGGCTTGGATCTTAGATTTTACTCCGACCGGTCAGTTGCAAAAGTTTCGCGATCTTCCACAAAAACTTCTCCCATTAGACTCAGAAATATAAATGCTTGAAACAAGTGAAATTATTTTTCTTGCCGTAGCAGTGATATTTACCATTCCATTTTATTTTATTTTTAAATACGTTAAAAGCCAGATGAAGGAAAAAGAGTAAAATGGAAGAACTGGAAACGCCCATTGAAAAAATCCAAGAAAACATCCACGAAATCGCCCACCACGCCCAAGAAAATTGGATTGGTCGGGTGGCTCTGTTTTCCGCGTTGGTGGCCGTGGCAGCGGCAGTAGCCGCTTTAATGGCCGGTCACCATTCTAATGAGGCGATGATTAAACAAATCAAGGCTTCGGATGCTTGGAGTTTTTATCAAGCAAAAGGAATTAAATCTTCTATTTTGCAAAGTAAGATTGAGACTTTATCAGCACTGGGAAAAAATCCAGAGGAAGCAGATCAGAATAAAATAACTGACTATAAAAATCAGCAAGAAGATATTTCAGAACAGGCGAAGGATTTTGAAAAAGAATCAGAACATCATCTAGCCATTCATCAAATTTTCGCTCAAGCCGTTACTTTATTTCAGGTCGCCATTGCGGTTGGGGCCATTAGTATCCTGACCCGAAGAAAAAAAATTATTTATATCGGCGTAGGCTTTAGTCTTTTAGCATTAGTATTTTTTATTCAGGCTTTGCTTCAATGAAAAACCCTACCTAGGCTTTATTATTTCCTTAGTTGCTATGGCAATTCAGTTCGACTAATTCTGGATAAGTATCTTCGAAAGAAATTTTAAAATAAGCATATCTTGCTTTTTCATTAAGTTCGAAATCCGGTGGAAGATAAATATCAAAGCGGTCTTTATTAGTTTTGATGCTGTAAAGAATAAGTGAAGTTAACGGAATTTTTACGGCTTTAGATACTTTTCCTGTTACAACTAAAGACCCTTCGTTTAAAAACTCTGATTCCGCATTCTTTTCAACCAAGCGAACTTTAATATTTTGTAGCGACGAATTACTGGTTAAGTCAAAATTGACTTTAAAGCTTGAGG
>JACMMZ010000103.1 GCA_014378775.1 Pseudobdellovibrionaceae bacterium | reverse complement strand
GGTTTCGCAAAAACCCTCACTAAAAGAATAAGTAAAGGTTTCCGAAGCGGCGTCCTTCAACTGTGTGCAAGACGTGAAAACAAGAGCTATTAAAATGATAATAGCTCTTTCCATAATTTATTTTCTCTCGCTGATCGGAATGACTTTGCGTTGAGCTGACCCAACATATTCTGACAACGGACGGATAATTCGATTATCAGCTGTTTGCTCCATAATATGCGCTGACCAACCAGTGGTGCGAGCCATCACAAAAATTGGAGTAAAGAAATCGATTTCAAAACCCATCATGTAATAAGCCGGTCCTGCAGGGAAATCTAAATTTGGATAAATTTTCTTTTTTTCCACCATGACTTTTTCTAAGCTATTGTACATCTGCATCCATTTTTGATCACCGATCACATCCGCCATCACTTGCGCATATTTTTTCATGGTCGGAACTCGGGAATCACCTGATTTGTAAACGCGGTGACCAAAGCCCATAACTTTTTTCTTTTGCGCTAAAGCATCGATCATCCATTGTTCAGCCTTCGTCGGATCCGCGATTTCCATCATCATGTGCATGACCATCTCGTTAGCTCCGCCGTGCAAAGGCCCTTTGAGCGCACCAATTCCCGCAACGGTTGCCGAGTAAATATCAGACTGAGTTGAGGTCACAACTCGTGAAGTGAAAGTGGAAGCATTAAAACTATGTTCAGCGTAAAGAATTAACGATACGTCAAAAGCTTTCACGACGCGCGCATCCGGCACTTTTCCAAAACACATGTGAAAGAAATTTTCAGAAATAGATAACGCAGGATTTGGTGCGATAAAATCTAAACCTTTTTTAAATCGGTAATCTGCTGCCACCATCGTTGGAATCTTAGCTAACAGTTGAATCGCTTTATCTAAATTGGTCGTAGGAGTTGAATCCCAAATACGTGTATCTTCACAACCTAAGAAACTGACTCCGGTACGGATCGAATCCATCGGATGACATTTTTTCGGTAACGACTTGATAATATTAAGATTATCTTTTGAAATATCACGCAAAGATTTTTCCTTTTTCGAGAATTCTTCTAACTGAGCTTTATTAGGAAGTTCGCCTGAGTACATCAGGTAAGCCACTTCTTCAAAAGTACAATTTTCCGCTAAATCCTGAACCGGGTAGCCACGGTAAACCAAGGAATTGGTTTCGGCGTTCACCTTAGATACTTTTGAAGTATCCATGACCACGCCTTCAAGGCCTTTTTTCACATTCATTTTCTCTGGTTCTGGTACATAATCTGGATTGATATATTCAGACATCTCAAGTCTCCTTTTGGTCGTGGTTTTAATTGATTATCATAATTAATATAAGCTTAGAAAGTATAGTGCGGGGGGTGATGCGCGACAAACATAAAATCGCCGGATTATTCCAAATTGAATATATTGCTTTTAAATTGATTTTCAACTTACCATGGTAAGCGTAGTCTTAAATTAACAGGAGATATTCACATGAAAATCATATTATCAGTACTTGTCGCAATCACCATGAGTCATTCAGTTTTTGCTCAAGAACCCGCAACTCCAGCGCCAAATTTACCGTCGGGAACTGCAATGCCTACATCAGCTGAATCTCCAAATTCGCCGGCAGACAAAGCCTTGGTGGATCAATCTCATCAGGCAAAAGCAGGAGATTTGAAAAAACACGCCGATAAAAAGAAGAAAATGAAGAAGATGAAAAATAAAAAAAACGGAGCTACTCACAAGCTCCGTAAAAATAAAAAGAATAACGCTTAAGTTACTTTAATTTAAAATTAAAAATGGTTTGATCAAACTGATTGTATTCCTCATAGCGGGTTAAATCATAAAGCTGCTGGCGCGTGAACATCAGCGGCACAGCTTCGTTTTGTGAACCAGTTGATTTAATAATATCTAAACCTTTTTCGGTATTTCCTAAAGCTAAGCGAAAAGTCGTGACGGGATAAATCACCAAGTTGTAACCAAAATTAGTTAATTCCGTGGTTGAATACAATTTCCCTTTTCCAAATTCAGTCATGTTAGCTAATAGCGGTACGGAAATCGCTTTGCGCATTTTCTCAAATTCTTTTTCATCTTGTAGGGCCTCGGGGAAAATCATGTCGGCTCCGGCATCCACGTAGGCTTTAGCACGGTCGATGGCTTTATCTAAACCCTCTGAAGCGCGGGCATCAGTTCGAGCGATTAATAAAAAGTTCGGGTCTAATTTTTTCCCCATCACCGCAGCCGTGATTTTCTTGATCATCTGCGATGTTTCTACGATCGATTTGTTATCTAAATGACCGCAGCGTTTTGGATTTTCTTGATCTTCTAAATGACAACCGGCTAATCCGTATTCAATAAATTCTTGAATGGTGCGAGTCACGTTCATCGGTTCGCCCCAGCCGGTATCGGCATCAATGATTGATGGTAATGATGTGGTACGGGCAATTTGTCGTCCGCGGTGGGAAACTTCACTTAAAGTTGTAAGACCAATATCCGGGTATCCCAAATCATTTGAAAGTACTGAACCTGAAATATACACGCCGTCGAAGCCTTTTTTTTCGATCATCATACTGACCAACGGAGAATACGATCCGGGAAACTGTAAAAGTTTTCCCGATTTGAGTTGTTCACGTAAATTTTTTCTTTTCTCAGAAGCAGTTAAAGTCGGAAATAACATAAAAAACCTCGGCGTAAATTAAATTTGTAGAACTTTTTAAAATCGATTTAAAAAGCTCTACGATTCCGGATTAGGTACGGCGTACCTTAGAAAATACCTTTTTGGTCGCGTTTGTTGCTGACCAGTTTGTCGATCGGAATTTGCACGTTGAGTTGTTGAAGTTCAGCAGCAGTTAATTCTGGCAGGCGTTCGCATAAAGAGATGAAGCGGTTGCGCTCTTCTTTTGTGATGATGTCGGCCGTTAGCGTGTCGAATTTTTTGATGTAATCAGCGCGCTTAAACGGTTTGGCTCCGGCCGGATGCGCGTTGGCTACGCCTAATTCGTCGATGATTTTTTCACCGTTGCTCATGGTGATTTCAACCCGACCCCCGAATTGTTTTTTGTTCGGATCTTCTTCGTGATACGACGCAGTCCATTTTGCGTCTTCGGTGGTTTTGATTTTATTCCATAATTTGATGGTGTCGGGACGGTTGGCTCTTTCCGGCGCATAACTGTCAACGTGGTGCCACGTTCCATCTTGAAGAGCTACGGCGAAAATATACATGATGGAATGATCTAACGTTTCACGAGATGCTTTCGGATCCATTTTTTGCGGATCGTTGGCTCCGGTTCCAATCACGTAGTGAGTGTGATGAGAGGTGTGAATCATAACATCTT
>JACMMZ010000102.1 GCA_014378775.1 Pseudobdellovibrionaceae bacterium | reverse complement strand
GGCGGAAATGCAGAAACGGGCGAAGATCATTACGGAAATGTATTTCCGGCCTTTGACGTTACCGAAACCACTTCGGGAAATTGCGTAATGAAAACAGATCAGATTCAAACGATTAATTTAATGAATGCGACATCCGGATCGAACCCTTACGTATTTAAATGTTACGAGCACGTGGAAGCTAATGTGAACGGAGCTTTCGGAGCTTTAAACGATGCGCATTACTTTGCCGGGGTGATTTCAGATCTGTATAAGAATTGGTACAACACCACCCCTTTAAAAATCCCCATCACGATGAAAGTGCATTACGGAAAGAAATATGAAAACGCTTTCTGGAACGGAAGCTCGATGAACTTTGGTGATGGCGATAAAAGATTTTTTCCGTTGGTGTCATTAGATGTATCGTCTCACGAAATAGCGCACGGGTTTACCGAATTTAATTCCGCCCTGGTTTACGAAGAACAATCCGGTGGAATAAATGAAGCTTTTTCTGATATGGCCGGAGAAGCGGCCGAATTTTACAGCCAAGGCAAAAATGACTTTGAAATCGGCGCCGATATTTTCAAAACAAATGGCAAAGCTTTAAGATACATGGCGGATCCCCCGAAAGATGGAAACTCAATCGATCATGTCAGTAAATTTGAACCGGGAATGTTTGGAACCGATGTTCATTACAGCAGTGGAATATTTAATAAAGCCTTTTATCTACTCGCGAAATCTCCAGGTTGGGACACGCGAAAAGCGTTCGACGTATTTGTGAAAGCCAATCAAAATTATTGGACTCCAACAGCAACTTTTGCCACCGCAGCCAAAGGGGTGTTGCAAGCTGCCGAAGATCTTGGTTATCCTACAGCCGATGTTATCGCCGCGTTTGCGCCCGTAGGAATTAATTTATAAATTTGATTTTGAATAAATAATAATTTTGCATTGAGAAATAAAAAAACCCGATCAGAATCTGACCGGGTTTTTTCGTTTTATGCAGTCTAATTTAGACAGCGATGCTTACTCCGCTGAGCGGAATTACATCATACCGCCCATACCGTGATCACCACCACCCATGCCAGGCATTTGTGGAGAATCTTTTTTCGGAGCATCCGCAATCATGGTTTCAGTCGTTAACATCAAAGAGGCAACTGAAGCCGCATTGGTTAAAGCGCAACGAACAACTTTTACTGGATCAATAACACCGTCTTTTAAAAGATCTGTGTATTCATCAGTGTATGCGTTGTAACCGTAAGTCGTCGATTTTTCCAATAAGATATTGTTCACGACAATTGCGCCATCAAGGCCGCCGTTAGTTGCGATTTGACGAACAGGCTCTTCACATGCACGTTTAATGATGTTTGCGCCGAAACGTTCGTCTTCGGTGAATTTAGCTTTCGTGATAGCTTGAGAAGCACGTAATAATGCCGTTCCGCCGCCAGCGACGATGCCTTCTTCAACCGCTGCGCGAGTTGCATTTAATGCATCTTCAACACGGGATTTTTTCTCTTTCATTTCTACTTCCGACCCGCCACCAACGTGAATAACCGCAACACCGCCAGCTAATTTAGCTAAGCGCTCTTTAAGTTTTTCTTTATCGTAATCAGACGTTGTCTCTTCGATTTGACCTTTGATCTGACCAACTCGTGATGCGATGTCGGCTTTTTTACCAGCGCCATCAATCACTGTCGTATTATCTTTGTCGATCACGATACGTTTTGCCGTACCTAACTGAGCCGCTGTCGCTTGCTCAAGTTTCATTCCAAGATCTTCAGAAATAACCGTTCCGTTTGTAAGAACCGCGATGTCTTCTAACATCGCTTTACGGCGATCGCCAAAACCAGGAGCTTTAACGGCACAAACCTGTAAAGTTCCACGTAATTTGTTTACCACTAAAGTCGCTAACGCTTCTCCGTCAACATCTTCTGCGATGATTAAAAGCGGACGACCTTGTTTTGCTACAGCTTCTAAAACTGTAATCATATCTTTCATCGATGAGATTTTTTTATCATAAATCAAAACGTAAGCGTTTTCTAAAACCGCTTCCATTTTTTCCGGGTTCGTTACGAAATACGGAGATAAATAACCGCGGTCAAATTGCATACCTTCAACCGTTGTTACTTCAGTTTTAGCCGTTTTTGAATCTTCGATAGTGATAACGCCTTCACGGCCGACTTTATCCATCGCGTTCGCCAACATAGTTCCGATTTCTTTATCGTTATTCGCAGAGATCGCTCCGACTTGAGCGACTTCGTTTGAACCTTTAACCGGCTTTGCCATTGTTTTTAATTCATCGATGATCAGGTTGACTGCTTTGTCGATACCACGTTTGATCGACATTGGGTTGTGACCAGCAGAAACTAATTTAGCACCTTCACGGTAAATAGCTTGCGCTAATACAGTTGCGGTCGTTGTTCCGTCGCCGGCTTCATCGTTGGTTTTAGAAGCAACTTCTTTGACCATTTGCGCGCCCATGTTTTCGAATTTATTTTCTAATTCGATTTCTTTTGCAACCGTTACACCATCTTTAGTGATTAATGGTGAACCAAAAGATTTGTCGATAACAACGTTACGACCTTTAGGTCCCAGAGTAACTTTCACAGCGTTAGCAAGGGTGTTTACGCCTCTTAATATGTGTGTTCTTGCATCTTCAGAAAAAACGATAATTTTGCTCATTGATATCTCCTCGATATATTTTTGTGCGGTTTCGCACAACTTTTCTTAATTTATTTATGAAACGATTAAATCAGCTTATTGAACTGGCTTATTGAACTGGCTTATTGAACTATACCCAAAACGTCTTCTTCGCGCATCATCAGGAATTCTTCGCCGGAAAATTTGAGTTCTGTTCCTGCGTATTTAGCGAAAAGGATTTTGTCTCCGACTTTGACTTCTAAAGGTAATGTTTTACCTTCATCATTAATGCGACCTTTTCCGGTAGCCACGATTTCACCGCGCTGAGGTTTTTCTTTCGCTGTATCGGGGATGAATAAACCACCCGCCGTTTTTGTTTCTTCTTCCATACGACGTACCAAAATACGATCGTGTAACGGGCGAACGCCTAATTCTTTAGCCATGTTTCCTCCAGGGAATGTATTAACCGCCAAGCGGCTGTTATTTATATAATTGAGTGCTCATCAATATGAAACTAGGGGTTGCTTTGTCAAGGTCACAACACGCTTTCTTGCCTTAACTGATACAGACTCGACAAGCGGCCAACTTTTCTGGCGTCGTCATTTATAAATTGCCCCGTTTCTAACCCTTTGGTCTTATGAAAGAGTCATATATGTATGAAAACGGCCATGGATCGGCTGTTCAAGGGCGAGGGGTCTTACGGAACACAAAGACCCTTTATAACCAAGCTAGCACGGAGGCGAAGCGTGGGACGAGTTCTAGAAAAGTTTTCAAAACATTCACAAATTGACGTCGAAGTCATCGAGACCGAGCTTTTTGCAGCCTTCAAGGCACTGGAAACGGATCCGGAAAATCTGACCGTCGATGAGCTCCGTCAGTCCCTTTTAATTTACCTCGATGAAATTTTTTACGGTGTTAGCCCTGATAATGTCCAATAGTCAAAATTTGGATTCACTTCTCGGTCCTATCGAAAATTTTACCTTACGTGAAACGGGCAGCGGCTTAGAGGTTACTCCTTTTAAATCCAGCACCTATTTCTGGGCGACTTTTTTGGTCCTATCCGCAACTTTTATATTTTACATGTCTTTAGACCCGGACTTGAAAAGCCGTCCTTTTGCTCAAGTTTTTCTTTGGGCCATAGGATTAACGTCGCTGTATTGCAGTTTTCATGTTCTCAAAAAAGGATCGGGGATGTTGCGGTTTAATCAAGGCGGTCAGTTTATTGAGCATCTTGACGGAGACGGCAAAAGTCAGACGATCAGCGTTCAATCAGAAAGCCTATCGCTTATTAAAGAAACTATAACCAATCTGGAAGGTGCATCCCACGATCAGTTTAGGCTTTTGGCAGAAGATGTTGGTTTGCTGATGTCCAAAAAATTAGAAACCATTGAAAATATAGTCAAAAAAATCGAAATTCTTGGATTTTCCGTAAATCGTTAAAAAAAGTATTTTATGATAGTATCATATGATACTATCATTTCATGGGAACTAACGACTCACCCCCTTTTCAAATCACCCTCAAAATCCTTCAGTTGAGCTCAAGTATTCAAGGTATTCTCGGCGAGCTTAAAAATACCGAGATCATAAAGCCTTCGGTTAAACTGAGAAAACAAAATCAAATTCAAACGATACATCATAGTTTGGCCATTGAAGGGAACACATTAACCTTAGATCAAGTGACTGCTATTATCGAAAATAAAAAAGTCATCGGCCCCAAGAAAGAGTTAACTGAAGTAAAAAATGCTTTAGCTGTATATGAAACACTCGGTGAATTAAAACCGACTTCAGAAAAAGACTTTTTTAAAGCGCATAAAATTTTAATGAAAGATCTTATTTTTGAGGCCGGCGTGTATCGAAAAACGAATGTGGGAATTTTAAAAGGAACTCAGGTCAGTCACGTCGCGCCTCAGGCAAAACTGGTTCCAGTATTAATGAACGATTTATTTTCTTTTTTAAAAAACAAAACTGAAATTTCATATTTAATTAAAGCCTGCGTTTTTCATTACGAACTCGAATTTATTCATCCTTTTGCGGATGGTAATGGTCGAATGGGGCGCCTTTGGCAGCAATTGATTTTAATGAAACACTCAGCGGTTTTTGAGTATCTTTCAGTAGAGTCGTTGATCCATAAAAATCAGTCGCAATACTATAAAACTTTAGAGACATGCGATAAAGCAGGAGAATCAACCGCATTTATCGAGTTTTCTTTAGGGCTTATTTTTAAAGCGTTGCAAAACTTCAAAGAAGAATTCAGACCGAAAAAACTCGGTGTCACAGATCGTTTGGCGGTCGCGCATAATCAATTTGTTCAAAATTTATTTTCAAGAAAACAGTACATGGGTTTATTTAGCGAAATCTCAACTGCCACAGCCAGCCGCGATCTCAATTTCGGAAAAGAGAATCATATTTTAGTTGTACAAAACAAAGC
>JACMMZ010000101.1 GCA_014378775.1 Pseudobdellovibrionaceae bacterium | reverse complement strand
TCTTGTTTTTTAAGAAAAACCATCAAATTTTTAAATTCACCGCTATTGGCGTACAGATCCCAGAATTTAGCGAAGCGGTTCATTTTTTGTAATACGCCGTAATCCATGGTCGAAGTTGAAATAATCTGAAATGGAGCAAAGCTTTGGAAAATCATTTTAAACGGGGCCTCGTGACGAACAATAGGGGTCCCTTTCAGGCGCTTTAAAATACCCACTTGAATTTCATCAGGGTGCATTTCCGCTAAGGCATCGAATCCGTGACCAAAACTTTCTAAAGTTTCGCCAGGCAAACCCACGATCAAATCGGCATGGGTGTGAATCTTGGTTTCTTCACGAATAAATTTGAAATTATCTTTGACCTTAGTTAAATCGTTTTTACGTGAAACATTGGCCGCGACTTCAGGATTTAAAGTTTGGATGCCAACCTCAAATTGAAGGCTGCCTTCAGGAAATTGAACGATAAGATCTTTAATTTCCTGAGGTAAACGATCGGGCACCATTTCAAAATGCAGGAACAGTCCCAAATGAATCTGCGTCAAAAAATATTTTAGTATCGCGGTGGAAGTGGTGGGACTTAAATTGAAGGTTCGATCCACAAACTTAAAAGTGCGTGCTCCGCGGCTAATCAGACCATCAATTGATTGTAAAAAATGATCGGTATCAAAGTTTCGCACCGATTTGTCTAATGAGGACAAACAGTATTCGCATTTATAAGGACAGCCCCTTGAGGCTTCCACGTAAATGACTCGATTTTTGATATCGTCGTCATTGTAAAGGTCATAAGGAGTGGTAATGGATTTTATATCCGGTAGATGACTTCGGATGATTTTCTCCGTCGGTTTGTCTCCATTTAAAATCGCCTGGCAAAATTCGCGGAAAGTGTGATCGGCTTCGCCCGTGATCACGTAATCACATAATTTGAATAATCGCTGGGATTCGGTTTCAAACGATATTTCGGGTCCGCCCAGAACAATGGTAATTTCCGGAGCTACGGTTTTCAACATAGAGCAAACTTCGAACATTTCTTCTGTATTCCAAATGTAAACGCTAAAGCCCATGATTTTTGGTTGATAGCGAAGGATCTGTTCCACGATGTTTCGGGAATTTTCTTTAATGGTCCATTCAATAATCTGCGTCTGGCTTTGAAGATTTTGCATATTGGCATAGAGGTAGCGTAATCCGAACGAGCAATGTTGGTAGGTCGAATTAAGCGTTCCTAATAAAATGTCTTTTTGTGGGGTTTTCGGAGCCAGTGTCGCCATGGGCCGAGACTATCACACGTGAAATAATTTCGATAGCACTTTGAAGCAAGACATCAGTTCGCGGAAGGATTCCGGAGTTCCACCCAAATCAGGGTGCGAAGCCTTCGCTAAACGACGAAACGCAGTTTTAAGTTGATAAGCCGAGAATCGACCAATCAATCGATGGTCGGGGCTTAATCGTTGATTAAGCCAGTTTAAAGCCGCTTTTTGATGAGTCTCTAATATATAGTCGATCGGTTTTTCGGGGACGTGCATCCGATATTTGCTGCGAGAATTTGCAAGGGAACCGGAGGAAAATGGTTGGGTCCGTGCGAATTTCAGTTCTGAAAAATAGGCGTAATCCATGCCCGACGAGAAGTGCGAAGCCACGCTTTCAACGCTATTTTCACAGGTGTTTTGGCTCAGTTGATCGCTTAAGATTTCAGAAAATGTCTTTGTCATGCGTACATTTGATCGGTGTTTTAAATGTTTTCTAGAGGGGAAATAGGTCTAATCCTGTGAAAAAACCTTATTTCTCGAGTGGAAAACATCATTTCTCGAGGAGAAAAATCAAAAAAAATGAAAAAAGATGTTTTTTTCCCTCGACAAAAGGTTTTTAGTGGCCTTAGACTTAAGCCTGTGTTGACGAAAGTCATACGAGAACAACGCCCTAACAAACCTTATCGGAGGAATACACAATGGCAAAAAAAATGAAGAAAGCAGCTCCTAAAAAAGCTACAGTAAAAAAAGCGGCTCCTAAAAAAACTACAGTAAAAAAAGTGGCTAAGATTGCTGCTCCAAAAGCTGCACCTAAAGTTAAAAAAGTTGCTACAAAAAGAAAGCCGAACGCTGCTTTCATGAAGCCGTTAACTCCATCTGCAATTTTATCTGCAGTTGTTGGCGCAGCTCCAATTCCACGTACTGAAGTTGTTAAAAAATTATGGGCTTACATCAAAAAGAACAACTTACAAGATTCTAAAAATCGTCGTAACATCAACGCTGATGACAAGCTGAAGCCAATCTTTGGTAAGAACCAAGTTTCAATGTTCGAAATGACAAAACTTGTTTCTAAGCATTTAAAATAGTCGATTCCTGACTCCGGTCATGAATAATCATGAATAATAAGAAAGGCTAACGCAAGTTAGCCTTTTTTTATAGCCTCATATCGTCTAATATTGCATCTCAACCTCCAATCCCAACTAGCTTTGAGACCTCTTTTGGTATACTCTATCGGGCATATGTCCAACAGCCGAAAACAAGCCCCCTTATCTCGGGACGAGATCATTAAAATGAAAACCGTGTGCCAAATGGCAGCTCAGGTGTTGAGTCATACTGGTCGATTTGTTAAGCCAGGAATTACGACGGATGAACTTGATCTCATCGCGGATGATTTTACAAAATCGATTGGCGGAACTTCGGCTTGCATTGGTTATGGGGGTTACCCCAAGGCCACTTGCATCTCGGTGAATGAAGTGGTTTGTCACGGAGTACCTTCAAGTTACAAAGTCAAAGAAGGCGATATTCTTAATATCGATGTCACCGTTAAAAAAGATGGTTTTTTTGGTGATAATTCAAAAACAATTATGGTCGGCAAAGTTTCTTCGAACGCCGCCGATTTAGTTGATACCGCTTACAAGGCGATGATGATCGGGATCGAAACAATTACTCCTAACGGATTTACCGGCGATATCGGCTTTGAAACCAATAAACTTGTGACTCGACGAGGCTACACCACGATAAAAGAAATCGGTGGTCACGGTATCGGTCGTGTTTTTCACGGCGATCCTTTTATTCCAGCGTTTGGAAAGCGTGGTAAAGGTGAAAAGATTATTCCTTGGACTTGCTTCACGGTTGAACCGATGGTGAACGAAGGAACTGATGAATTCATCGAATTTGATATTCCCAATTCCGGTATCAAATATTATAAAACAGCAGATAAAAAATTATCGGCGCAGTTTGAGCACACGGTACTAATTACTGATACCGGATATGAAATTTTAACACTTAATAACTAAATCAATAATAAAAAGGCAGGAACAAATGAAAAACGCAATGCAAGCTAAGTCACAAAACAAAATGTCCGGAACGGTAAAGACAGTTCTAAAAACGCCAACAAAAAAATTCACTGACTACCGGGTATGTGAAGCGGCGATGAAAGATGCAAAGGTATTTGCGGACTTAGCTAAGTGGGGTCGTGAAGAAATTAAAATCGCTGAAAAAGAAATGCCGGGTTTGATGGCTTTACGTCAAGAGTACGGAAAAAAACAACCTTTAAAAGGGGCTCGCATTGCTGGTTGTCTTCACATGACCATTCAAACGGCGGTTCTGATCGAAACTCTCATTCATTTAGGGGCCGAAATCCGTTGGTCTTCTTGTAATATTTATTCCACGCAAGATCACGCCGCCGTAGCAATAGCGGCTGCCGGCATTCCAGTATTTGCTTGGAAAGGTCTTAACGAAGTTGATTTCAATTGGTGTATCGAACAAACAATTACCGGCTGGGGTAAAGAAGGATACAACCTTATTTTAGATGACGGAGGAGATCTAACCAACATGATGCACACTTCAAAATTTGCACCGATGTTGAAAAAAATTATTGGTCTTTCTGAAGAGACCACTACCGGTGTTCATAATCTTGAAGTGATGCTGAAAAATAAAAAATTAAAAGTTCCGGCTATCAACGTCAATGATTCCGTTACTAAAACTAAATTCGATAATCTTTATGGTTGCCGTGAATCCTTAGCTGACGGAGTTAAGCGCGCAACCGACGTGATGATCGCCGGTAAAATCGTGGTAGTCGCGGGTTACGGCGATGTTGGCAAAGGTTCTGCCTTTTCTATGCGCGGGCTAGGCGCCCGAGTTCTCATTACCGAAGTCGATCCGATTTGTGCGTTACAAGCGGCGATGGAAGGTTTTCAAGTTGTCACCATGGATGAAGCGGCTGCGCAAGCGGACATTTTTGTAACGGCAACGGGTTGCTGCGATATTATCAACGAAAAACATTTCATGAAAATGAAAGACAACGCCATTGTCTGTAACATTGGACATTTCGATATCGAAATCGACATGGCTTGGCTCAATAAAAATTCGAAGCAACGGGAAGTTAAACCACAAGTAGATATTCATACTTTATTAAATGGTCGTGAGATCATCGTTTTAGCTAAAGGACGTTTGGTCAATTTAGGTTGCGGAACAGGTCATCCTTCATTTGTCATGAGCACTTCGTTCACCAACCAAGTCTTGGCGCAAATCGATCTATTTACCAACACGGCGAAATACAAAGACATTAAAATTTATCGCCTACCGAAAGAATTAGATGAGAAAGTGGCAGCTCTTCATTTAGGACAGCTCGGTGCGAAATTAACTAAATTAACGGGTAAGCAAGCCAAATACCTTCATTTAGATGAAGTAGGTCCATTTAAACCAGAGCACTACCGCTACTAATAGAAGGAAGTGTTATGAAAAGTATGACCGGGTATGGCTTATCGCGCGGCCTGACCTCAGATGTCTCCATAGAAATTAGTATTCGATCAGTGAATGGACGATTTTTAGAAAATCGTTTTCATTTGCCGAAAGCTTTTTATGGTTACGAATCTGAACTAAAGAAAAAATTAGGGGAACTGGTCAAACGCGGAACCGTTGATATTTATATCGCCCGTAAGGTTAAAGCACAAACGGTGGCCGGAAAAATTAATATCAATACAAAATTAGCTCACGAATATTTAAAATCGTTTCGTAAACTAGCCCGGGATCTATCGTTGAAAGATGAAGTTCGTTTCGAAATGATCGCTCGCCAGCCCGATATTATTCAGTTTGAAGAACCCGAAAATATCAACCAGAGCGAAGTTCAAACTTTAAAGCGAACTTTCGAAGCGGCGCTGAAAAAATTAGATCTAGAAAGAGTCCGTGAAGGTCAAGCTCTCAAAAAAGATTTGGTCAAAAACATTAAAGATCTTCAGAAGTTAACACTTAAAATCTCGAAGATGCGGGACGAAGCCAACCGGGCTCTTCAAGAAAAATTTGAAGCGAAAATAAAAGCTCGTATTCCAAAAGATGCCGCCAATATCGATCCACAAAGAATCGCACAAGAGATCGTGATTCAAATCGAGAAAGCGGATATTAACGAAGAAATCGTAAGACTGAATGAGCATCTCAAAAATTTCGAAAAGCTGATTGATCTTCCGGTGGTGGAAGGCAAAAAATTAGATTTTTACACGCAGGAATTATTACGAGAAGTGAATACTATTGGTTCAAAAAGCCAAGTTTCAGGAATTACAGAATCTGTTGTCGAATCTAAAACATTAATCGAAAGATTACGTGAACAAGTTCAAAATATTGAATAATAAAGAAGATTAAATATGGAATCGTCACAACAAAAAACCCGTCTTATCATTGTAGCGGCTCCGAGCGGAGCCGGTAAAAGTAGTTTTGTTGATCGATTGACGATAGAAGATTCACGCATTCACGATGTTATTACGTACACCACACGCTCGATGCGTCACCACGAAAAACCGGGTAAACCCTATTATTTTATTACCAAAGAAGATTTTGAAAAAAAACGTGAATTGAATTTTTTTGTCGAGTGGGCTCAGGTTCATACCAACCTCTACGGGACCTCTTTTGAAGAACTCGAAGGCGCCTGGAAATTGGGAAAGGTCGCCATCATGGACATCGACATTCAGGGTATGAAGACGTTTAAATCGAAATTTCCTGATGCACGAACGGTGTTTATCCTGCCACCGTCGATCGAAGAGCTTAAGCGTCGCGTTATCAGACGAGACGGAGTTCCGCCGGTCGATTTGGACGTACGCATGGAAAATGCCGAAAAAGAGATGGCATTGTCTCATGAATTTGATGTCCAAATCGTCAACGACGACTTTGAACGATCTTTTTCGGAATTTAAGAAAATCGTTGAGAAATGGCTAGCTTAGAGCTATACTGATCAATCCGATACCCAAACGTTTTTATTTTTGGAGGTCCTTTGTGGCTCGTGTAACCGTTGAAGATTGTTTAGATAAAGTTCCCAATCGTTTTGCTTTGGTTTTACTTGTTTCAAAGCGGTCAAAACAGTTGTTAAAAGGCGGCGAGTGCACAGTTTCGACTCGTAACAATAAGTATATCGTGAATTCTTTGCGAGAAGTGGCAATCGGTAATGTGATTTTCGATACGAAAATTGATCGTGAAACCGCTCTGGCAGATATGCTGAAAGATTTAAATAAATAGTCTTTTGGTTATGCATAGGCTTAGGTCTATAAATTGATTTTTTAAAAAAACGAGCTGATAAAGCTCGTTTTTCGTTTTAAAATGAACAGATGAAAGAAACGTCTCTCATCGATGATCGATTACCCCTTAAGACACTTAAAACTGTCGATGAGCTCGTTGAAAAAATCCGAGCCTACTATCCTCAAGTTCCATCTCAAGTCATTGAAAAAGCCTACGCGTTTTCGCAGAAAGCTCACGAAGGACAAATGCGTCGTTCGGGAGAGCCTTACATAACTCATCCATTAAGCGTAGCCGGAATTTTAGCTGATCTAAAATTAGATCTCGATACCATTTTGACCGGTTTACTTCACGACACAGTTGAAGATACAAGTGTAACGCTTGAAGATATCAAACGTGAATTCGGGCCTACTGTAGCCTCATTGGTTGATGGTGTAACAAAAATCGGTTTGATGAATTTTAGAAATAGCTTTGATAAACAAGGTGAAAATATTCGAAAAATGATTGTG
>JACMMZ010000100.1 GCA_014378775.1 Pseudobdellovibrionaceae bacterium | reverse complement strand
TTTTGCAAAAGCTTCATCGCTTGGTGCAAATACTGTGAACGGTCCAGCACCTTTTAAAGTTTCTACTAAACCTGCGGCTCCAACAGCTGCAACTAAAGTTTTGAATGTGCCGGCAGCTACTGCTGTATCGACGATATCATGCGTTTGATTAGACAATGAAGTCTCCTTTGTATAAATTTCGAGTAATTTCGAAACAGCCGATAGCTAACATGATTATTTCATAAATGATACTTGTGACTCTAAAGTTTATGAAGTGCTAGTCGGTCGCTGTACAAAAAATAAGTTTTAATTGGTTCACTGAAGAAAGATTGGAGTATTCATTTCAAAGATTAAGAATAATTAAATGAACAATTGCCTCGGAAGCGAACGCTTGCACACGAACAAGAGAAACTTGCTTTGTTAAGATATTGCAAAGAAACTAACGGTTATTTTTTTTGCTGCAAAATAAGTTGCAGCAAAAGATGCCGTTTTAATTCCAAAATAAAGATTAGAGTTTAGCTTTTTTAAAATTGAGATATCAGATATTTTTGATCCACTTAATTATGTTCAGTGTAAAAAAAATTTACGAAGAAAAAGTTTGGACTTTCGAATCGCAATAAAGGTTTCAGATTCGGAATTGAAATCTTTATTGAAATTCGATAAGGAAGTATAAAACTAAGTAAATGGGTAATGTGGTGAAGTTTCTATTTTAAAAAATGACCGTAAGAAATATTACAGGGCATTGGAAAAGGCTGATAACGGGGTTCTTGAAGATCTTGGAATATTTGTCGCCGAAGCTTCATATTTCATGAAGAAAGCTTCATATTTCATGAAGAAAGCTTCCTTTATTATTAAATCGGTCACACCGAAAATTATCCCCGATGAAAAATAGAAAAATTTATTGATATTTCGAATTTTTTTGATCGTAAATCTGAGCTCGATGTTTTGGATAATTACTTAGAAGTAGTTGGCGTTCCCACTGCGAAGAATTGAGAATTAGTGTTCCAGAATACGCTTATGTAAAAAATACTGGATTTTACTAATGTTGTTAAAATGTTTCCAGCCTTTTTTCTGTGCGCTTTGGCTGAGTAAGGCGATTCCAAAGTGACTTGTTCAGGGCTAATGTTCTATTATATAGAACATATGTTCTTGTTTTAAGAACATATGTTCTATATAATAGAAAGAGAGGTAACCTATGTACGCAGCTATTTTTGGAAATCCAACCGCCGAAAAAGTTCTTTTATATATCGCCAATTATGGTGAAGGTCATACGCGAGCGATAGCCACTACATTTACCTTAAGCACCTCGCAGGTTTACCAGCAATTAATTCGTTTGGAAAAAGAAGGAATACTGGTGGCCAAGCAATCCGGACGAACAAAAGTTTTTTCAGTTAGTCCAAGGCTAGCAATAAAAAAACCACTCATGCAATTACTAGAAGCGATTCTGGCATTAGTTCCCACTGAAGATCAAAAAAAATTTTTTCGTAATCGTACTCGCCCTAGAAAAACCGGAAAAGAATTGTGAAGATTGGTCCCAAAACTTCACGTCTCGAATTAGCCGCTCTGATTACGGAAGCTTTAGCGAAGCAAGGCATTCAAACTTGTTTGGTCGGTGGGGGAGTCGTCTCTATTTACACAGACAACGAATATGAATCTAAGGATCTTGATTTTATCTCGCCCGCCGAGCATAAAAAAATTATAGCGGTTATGGAAAATCTAGGATTTGAGCGCGAAGGCAAAAATTTTTATCATAAATTCATCGAATTAAGTGTTGAATTTCCGGCGGGCCCGATCGGCATCGGCGATCGCGTACCGGTAAAGCCTGAAGGTAAAATTAAAGTCGGAAAAACTGAGGTTATATTATTATCGCCGACCCAGTCCGTAATGGATCGTCTGGCATGGTTTTATTTTAACAATGATCGCCAATGTTTAGACCAGGCCGTGATGGTTGCAATCAGGCATCCAATAAAATTAAGCGAAGTAAAAAAATGGTCTCTTGAAGAAGGCCAAGAAGACAAATTTGAAATATTTCTAAATATCTTAAAATTAAAAAAAAATAAGTAAATCTAAGAGTTGCAGATTTGTTTTTGCAAAATAAATTTGGCGTACGCACTGCGAAGAACTAAGAATTAAAGTTTCCGAGCACGCTGTTATTTTAAATTCCAAATATAAGTAGAAGTTATATGTCTCGTTCCAGCAAGATCAACGTGATCATTTTCGATCTGCTTGCCACCTTGTCGTTCATAAAAAAATCGTGCACCCTTGTTGCTTTCGAATACGGAAACCGTCATTTTTTCTTTAGACTTTTCTTTTAATTCTTTAACTCCATATTCAAAAAGCATCGTTCCTATCCCTAATTTTTGAAAGGCTTCCAGCAAGTAGATAGCCTGAAGTTCGCAGTCAGCATCAACTTTAGGTTCTCTGCTTTTACCAAAGCAAGTGAAGCCTACAATTTCTTTAGTTGAATTGTTCTCGGCGACAATGCAGCTAAGGTCTATGCTTTCGACAAGCCTGTTGGCGCGCGGAAGCTGCTGCTCTTGCGTAATTGTTTTTAAAAAATCTTGATCTATGATTTCGCGGTATGTTGTTTGCCAAGATTGTGCATTAATAAAGGCTACACTTGGGGCATCATCGCTGGTTGCTTTTCGGATCAAAAATTTAGAAGAATTTAACTTAGTCATTTTTGACCTCGATTACTGTTGCGCCTTCGTTGCTTGTCGGGGGTTCATAATCTTTAGAGATGAAGTCGAAGTCGTCATCTAAGCAGGTGAAAGAGAAAATATCTTGCGACTTATTTTTGTTTCTTTCTCGAACGCCCTCTCGGCACACTTCTATTGGTACAGAAGCATGGTAAATTTCCAAATCAGCATCAGCTGCTGGAGCAAATTTCTGAAGCCCTGCTCGGCCTTTTGGGCTGTTCACTCCGAAATCGAAAACTACAGGAACTTCTAAGTGAAGGGCTTGTTGCGCCACTTCAAAGATGCGATCGCGAATAACTGTGTAATATTTTGCATAAACCTCATGGCTTCGAATAGGCACGCCTAAACTAGCGATCCACTGATCTGTTGAAAAGAATAGAGCCTGCTTTTCTTTGGCGAGCTTTCTTGCTAAAGTTGTTTTTCCAGAGCCGATGTGTCCGGCTATCGCGTAGGTTGTTTTATTAATCATTTTTAAAGAATAAGAAGTTAGTGGATTAATGTAAACGAAAGTTCGATAAAAACCGAATTGGCGTTCCCAATGGGATTCGAACCCCTGTATCCTCCGTGAAAGAGCCACGTTTATGGAGCTATGAACTAATTAAAAAGACTCACATTTTCGCGTAATATTGAATAGATTTAGAGACTTAAAAACTTGGTGGTAATCCATCTTGTTCAGTCTTGTTGCATGGTTTTCTGGGAAGTCATGGTAGCTAGTGGTAGCAGAATTTTGAGACCGAAACTCGCCCTGTATAGGTGGATACAGCTTCCATAAAGACTCCCTGGTTTGGGTGTCCAATTCAAATCGGGGTCACAAACATTTGTTAAGCTGTTATATATTTTTCTTCGCGAGTTCATTTATAAAAGTTTTAAAGGGCATTATTTCAATTCCCTCTGCGGTAGTTCGGCTTGTGTTTCCATTGTAAACAATTATTTTTCGCTTAACTGATTTCAATTCTGTGATGGCCTTAAGTCCTTTTAGATCTGCAGTACTAACTTGTGTGCCAGACTTAACTTCGACGGCAATTTTTCCTTTTCCTTTTGAAATTAAAAAATCGACTTCTGTATTTTTTGCTTCGGCTGGCGACCAGTAATGAAGACTGTCTATATCTTGATGCATTTCTTTTTGAATTGTAAGTAAGGTAAAAATAAGACCTTCGAATAAGCTTCCTTTTTCTTCGGCAGCCACTTCACCTTTTATGTTTTTGCAAGAGCGCACAATGCCGGGATCAATAAAATAAAATTTCGCTTTTTGTTGCTCTCGAACTCTTATTTTGGCTTGATAGGCTTCGAGTCTTCTGACAAGAAGTGTGTCCTCTAGGATTGAAAAAAAACCTTGAACGGTAGCTCTTTGAACTTCTGAATCACGGGCAATCGATGATAAATTAATTTTCTGGCCATGCATCAAAGCCGCGATCGGTAAAAATCTAATAAAACCAGATAAGTTTCGAACTAAAGCTTCAGCCTGTATTTCTTCTTTTAAATACAGATCGACATACGATTTTAAAGTTTCTTCAGGGTCATCAGATTTAATAATTAACGGTAACGTCCCTAGTTCAAGCGCTTGATTTAAATTAAAATCAGCACCCATTTCATGCGGAGTTAATGGGTACATGTATTTTAAAGCGGCTCGTCCACCCAGTAAATTTGCTGAAACAGATTTAAGCTTTCTTGCACTTGATCCGGTTAATGCAAATTTAATTTTTTTATTTTCAATCAAGCGATGGACCTCATTCAGTAACTCTGGAATTTTTTGAATTTCATCTATTATAACAAAAGAATTCGCTTTTAAACTTGATAGTTCTTCATACAATAAATGCGGATTGGCTGAAAGCCTGCGAAAATTTTGGCTATCAAGCAAATCTATCGTGTGGCTCGCGAAATTCAAATTCTTAAGCATGGTTGTTTTGCCAGAGCCCCTGGGGCCCAGTAGAAAAAAGCTTGTCTTCGGTATGTTGAAATCTCTTTTGTATGACATAGCATCAATTTACGCCGTTTTTTGATGGGATGCTATAAAAAAATGGTTATGTCATCTAGTAAGCGCCGAACCAGAAAAAGATGCCTGATTTCTAAAAATTTGGCAGGCCGTGGATCAAATTGCGTAAGTGGACACACCTTAATAAAATCTCATTGCAAGACACCGTGTTCATTTTGACATACAGCGATTAAAAGTTCTTCAGTTTTAGCGCCCATGCAGCTGGGCGGGTGGCTTCGAACTTGTAATGTAAAGAGCATGCGCACAGATTTGATGACGAACTTTTTTACGAAAAATTTGCAACATCGTTTCTACTTTTTTTAGCAACATAGCCGAATAGGCTAGTGTTGTATGAGTTATTTTTTTAAATTTGAGACTCCAGGGGGATAGAATGATAAATCAAAAGAACTACAAGTTGATGCTACTTATTACGTTTTCATTTATCATAACCACGACACTGTTCCAAAATTGTTCGCCGGTAAAAATGTGAATCTACTCGTTGTAAGATTGAAAAATTAAAAAAATGAAAAATTGCCTGATTGCAAATGTCCGTTATCGTGGCCATGAACTACTTCTGCTCGTCTTATCTTATGCGAGACTTCTGGCCTTCGTGTTTAAACTCGAGAATTCGTTGTATCCGTCTCTTTATAAAAATTTACCGATGAGCCCCGAATCTTGTCGACTCTCTTTTGGCTGAATGACCAAGGCCATTATTTCACGCTGCACGGGCACAGCTTAAACCCCGTTTGCACAAATGAAAACAATGTCCTATTCAACCTATGCCAGCTTGTAAAATCTGCTGTTCGCCATTTCAGACTGTCCCAGTCATGGCATTGTTTTGCCTTTAAGACTGCTGCAGCAAGTAGATTCTTTTCTAAAATGTATAAGTATTTGTTTTAATTGGCGTTCCCAGATCGACGAATTTAGAACTTCTTTAATGGAGTTATAGCTTCGTAAGTGTTTGAAATCAGGCACTTCAGCCAAATGAAGGTTTCGAACTTAAAGGCCCACCTTGCTTTAGCAGTGCCCTACGGTGCAAGCGTAATATTTGGCCGTTAGGTCCCGATAAACCGGACAGTGCGGTCTAGCTATTGCGAGAAATACTACTTTAAAAGCAATATACAAGATTTGAGGGGTTCTAAAGCTAAGGTGATTCGTTGAAAGTATTTATATTTTGTATACATGAATAACTACGACAAGGCGTTTACGGCGTTATCAATTATGGAATGATACTTTTAATCTAATTAAAATCAAAGCAGCGGCTTCCAAGAATCTTTTTTGCCCAAGCCATCGCTTTCTCTACTTCATTGCAGTCTACCAGATTTTTTATAATATGAGATTTGTCTATTAGTCGGCTTGCTATTCCGATATTTTGTGGGCCCAACTGCCCGATGTCAGATAAAGTAAATAGAAAAATATTGCTATCACTGTTCTTAAGAAATTCGATTGCATCTTCGCTAGTTATTCTTCGTTTAACTTGGAGAAGTAGGCCATCATTGATATCTACGGTTAATCCCCCAAGCGAAATTGTTTGTTCTTTGGGAAATATATGTAAATCAATCTGCGATCTTGAGGCCCCTTTGCAGGATGAAACAAAAAAATCATTGGAATCAAAAACCTTAAATAAAAACGTTTCAAGTTGAGTAGGTGATAAAAAGTCTAAAATTTCAAAATTTGATGATGGTTTTATTTTTTTAGATGTGACTAGCGAAGTTCCTATTTTTGAATTAGCGTCTCGATCGCCGTCAAGAAGTCGAATCGTTCCGTAAATGCCAGATGTGTCGGTACTCAAAAATATTTCTGGGACGGTATATTCAAATCGTTTCAGTGGTGTTATGGCCAGTTTGGCCTTGCGTAGTTTTGGATAGTCGGGAAGTAGGCCTAGGCAATCCGGGATATCAGTAGGCTTGATAAGCTCGTCACTATCGGCATCATATGTTTTGTCTTCTAACAATTCGAAAGCAAAAATATTTGTTTCCGTAAAAACCCATAATATATCGCCATTTTTTGCGCCAAAGAAGTTTCTGCAATCTTTGAATTGCGTATGATGCAGCTCAGTTTTCTTTCTCGACTTAACATTTTTGTGTGTTTCAGTTATTTTGTTAAAATCTCTAAAGCGAAAATCGCCATTAAATATGCAAAGCCAGTAAACTTCACAGTTTTTTAGCGCCTTGCCTCCCTTTTGAATCATTTTTAACGATTTATCAATTGGATCCATTTCGTATAAGGTCTTAAATGCGAAATTTTTTTCGCCATATTTATAAAAAAAATTCCTCGCCATTTATCCTCCAGTTTGACCATCATCCTATGGCTTGCAGTTATTTAGAACTAAATAAACTCAATCTCTTTCGCATACGCAACCACCTTCCCCAAAGCATGGTACAAAGTCGGGTTCAATTTATTCACATGAGTGTACTTCTTCCGCAACCTCGCCATATCAAACACATGCACATCATCACTCGAAAATAAAATGGCGATATGGCAATCAAGTGCGTGTGCCAATTTAGTTAATGTCGAAAGCGACGGATCTTTGTGGCCTTTTTCTATTTGCGTGATCGTGCTTTGGCTGACGTCAGCAATTTCGGCTAACTTTGTTTGCGTTATACCTCTTACGTTGCGAAGGTAGGTTAAGCGCTCACCGATGGTGTAATCTGCTTTAGAAATCTTTGCTTTGCTCATATGGACCTCTTAAAATGCTTATCGTCCCAATTAGTTATAAAATTAAGTAAAAAGTGTATTATATCGATAAAATACTAATATTTAATATGAAAATATTACTCAGAGTACTAAAATAAGTTGTATAGACCAGTTTTTGTAGATAAAAATGGCACGAAGTAACAGAATAGGAATAAGCAATGGCCGAAAGTAAAAAAACGAAACCGAAAACCCTCTCAAAATCTTCGTTAATGAAGGGCTTTCAATGCGAAAAATACTTATGGCTATCAATAAATCAACCTGAAGCCGCTGCAGATACCGATGCAGCCACGCAAATGCAGTTCGATGAAGGTAATGAAGTGGGCGAGCTTGCGCGTAAACACGCGGGCGTGGGCGTACTTATTCAGGCCGATTACTGGGATTATAAAAAAGCTCACGATTTAACAGAAAAAGCATTGGCCGATGGTGAAACATTAATATTTGAAGCTTCGTTTTTAAATAACGGCATTTTTGCTAGAGTTGACATACTTAAGAAAGATAAAAAAGGCTGGCATTTAATTGAAGTCAAAAAAGCTTCAGAAGTTAAAGAGCAGTATTATCAAGACGCTGCTATTCAGTCTATAGTTATTGAAAGCACCGGCTTAAATTTGGCATCAATTTCAATAAGACACATTAACACCGAAGTGACGTATCCAGATTTAAAAAATATTTTTGGAACTGTTGATATCACAAAAGAAGTCCGCGCAATGCAAGCAAGCGTAAATAAAAACATTAAGACATTATTAAAAGTGGCACTAGCCACAAAACTACCCGAAAAAGAAATTGGCCCGTATTGTAGTGATCCCTACGGCTGTCCTTTTAAAAGCACGTGCTGGAAAAATATTCCTAAAAAATCAATTTTTGCACTACCCGGTGTGCGCGGTAAAAAAGTCTGGGAGCTTTATAACGCAGGTAAAATAAAAATCACAGATTTAGACCCCAAAGATTTTAAAAATAATACCAAACGCGCCATAGAAGTTACTAAAAGTAACAAGCTTTTTGTAGATAAATCTCAAATCAAATCAGAGCTGGCAACATGGAAGTTTCCACTCTACTTTTTCGACTTCGAAACAATTAACCCTGCGATTCCAAGATATGAGGGAACGCACCCTTATGGTAAAATACCATTTCAATTTAGTTGCTATATTTTAGAATCAGCAAGGAGTTCAAAGTTGAAACACTTTGAGTATTTACATACCGAAGCCAGCGACCCGCGCGCTGGCATAATAAAAGCCATGCTTGATGGCCTTGGCGCTAAAGGAAGCATTGTTAGTTACAACAAAGTATTCGAAATTGGAGTTATAAAAAAACTGGCCGAACAAGATAAGAAAAATCGCAAAGCTCTATTGGCCTTGGTCGAAAGATTCGTCGATCCACTACCGCTCTTTAGAAGTGCCGTTTATCATCCGGAATTTTACGGTAGTTTTAGTATTAAAGAAGTGGCGCCGGCTTTAATCGGTGAAAAATTAAATTACAAGAATTTAACGATTGGGGATGGCTCGACGACACAAGCCTTTGCCGAATTGATTTTACGCGGAAAAATTGACCCAAAAGCAAAAAACCAAGTCGTTGAAGATATGCTGGCCTATTGCCGGCAAGACACGATGGCGATGGTTGAGTTATTTAGGTGGCTTCAGCACCATAGTTAGCAGCACGTAACGCAGAATAAGAAAATATAAATGGAAGAATAATGGGAATGTTTATATTGCTCTGGCGCCGAGCTTTGCGAAATTAAAATGAAAGGATCAAAAATGAGCAAAAAAACTATTACCGTAAAAGCTGATGATCTAATTAATATTTCAGATATTTCAATTACCCTACAAACCAATATACTCCCGTGTTTCGGTAAAAGTACCGAGCAAAAGTTTGAAGTTGTACACCCTGGCGTAATCATCACCTCGACCGGTTCAGCCAATGATTATTTGCGACTAGTACGCCCAAATCATGATGACGAATCCGTGACACGGCATAAGTTACCTATGTCGCAGTACCAAAAAATTTTAGATCTTGCTTTAAAGTGTTTAGATGTTCGAGAGGATGAAGTGAGTGAAACAATTGAAACGCTAGGAACATCGACGAGTTTAAGTATCAAGGCTGGTTCGGAGGCAAGTTACTGGCAATCAAGACTGTTTCAAAAATTGGGTCACATGCGCTTAGATCAGTTAATAAAGGCAATATTGGCGGTAGAGAAATCGAAAATCTAATTGAGCTATAAAAGAATGACTGTTTGATAATATTTTTGAAAGGAAATTAAAATGAAAAGACGAACACTCATAAAATTTGCCGGATTATTTCCGCTGTACACTTTATTTAATACAGCACAGGCAATCGCAAATACGGAAAACAGTTTTAAGTTAAAAGCGTTTATTGAAAAACCGAAACCTCTGTTTGAAGCATTGGTTGGCAATGAAACCTTTTCGAAATTAGTCATAATTGCGGGCAGACCCAGTATGGGTAAGTCGGCTGTTATGCTCAACTTATTAGATGAAGTTTCTGAATTCAAAGAATACAAAAGCCTCTTTTTTTCAATAGAACTAAGTAAAGCAAAGGCTTTGCAGCGATGGCAATCGCTGCAATCCGACGTTGGCATTAAAAGTCTAAATGCTATGTACAGAAGTCAGCAAGATACAGCAATAGGCTTTAGTTCATTTTCAAATGGCCTAGCAGAAATTGATGATTCGTACACTTTGTCAGTACAAGACTTAAGAAAACGTGTTGAGCTTTATAAAGCACAACAATCAACACTCAAGTATGTTTTTGTAGATTATATTCAATTGCTAAATAGTGAGCAAAAATTCCCGAATCGATTACTTGAGGTTGAAGACATTTTAAAGAATCTTAAAACAATGTCCACAGATCTTAATTTAGTCGTCATTGTAGCTAGTCAGATTAATCTAGGAATGGAATCTAGGTTGGACAAAAGACCACTTCCAACAGATTTAAGAGAAATTCGCGATTTCAGATCTATTGACAAATTAGTCTTAATTTATCGAAAAAAATATTATGACGAAAATGCAGATGACACAATTCGCTTTACCCTATTTGAAAACGAAAAAAACTTAAGTCACGGTTTGTTCAAGCGGGCTGACGTATGGTTTGCAAACTTTAATTCCGAAAATCATCAGATAACTGGCTTAAAATCTTAAAGTCGCCAAATAGAAAAACAACTTTGGGATTGAGCGGAATCAGCAGCACGTAACGGCAAAATTAATTTAAAATATACGATGGAGAATAGTATGAACTATTATTTAGGGGCGGAGCTTTACGAAATTCAAAAAAAATACAACGAAGTTTGGAAGCTGTTAAGGCAAAAGTATCCAAAGGCAAGTGGTCGCGTAAAGTTTGGTTCAGGCGGAAACTTCGCAGACATAAATGGCTCCTTCACAATGTTAATAAAAGACAACCCCGAAGTATTTTTAGATTCAGAGCAAAAGAAAAAGGCTAAATCGCTTTTAATGACTAATAAAGATTCTTCCGAAGAAGAAATTAAAAAGATTCTATTTAAAGCTCCGCTAAATCCGGAGTGTGAAATTGCAATTATATGGGACGATCTAGATTACGACTTAATAGCGGCTTTTCAAACAGATGAATTGGTCGATCAAAAACGAACTATGCAGACGAGGGCCTCAATTAAGATTGTTCTTGGCGTAATCGGTACAAATAAAGGAACTAATAATGGCTGACCTTATCTCTAATTTTGTATTGGTCGAAATGCCCTCGAAAAAAAATGGTGTTGGCAACTCGACGAATTTACGGCTTCTCTCGGAGTTACCGAGTTGGAAAAAATGCACAAAACCTTAGCGAAAATCAAAAAAAAATATTTAAAGTCGATCGCAGAGACCAGAAGGCAGGAATGCAGTCGTAAATAATTTAAAGTTTATTATTTTTGAAGTAATATTTTGGTGTGATTATTTAAGTTGAGGAATGTGAACTTTTAACAATTAGAATGGAATGATATGAACGAAATAAGATGTCCGCACTGTAGTAAGGCTTTTAAGATTGATGAGGCGGGGTATGCTGCAATTTTAAAGCAAGTTCGCGATGGTGACTTTGAAAAGGAGATCCATAATCGCCTTGAAATTGCTGAAAAAGAGAAAAACTCAGCAGTTGAGCTAGAAAAGGCCAAGCTAACCGCTGAGTTTCAGAAGAACTCATCAGTCAAGGAATCAGAAATTCAAGAGATGAAAAATAAACTTGTCTCGACTGAATTAGCTCTTCAGGCGGCAGCTAAAGACGCACTCACTAAGGTCGAAAGAGAGCGTGACTTGCTTGTGTCGAAAATCGAAAAAATCGAGCAAGAAAAATTGGCGGCCACGCAGGTCTCTGAAGTAAAGCTAGCGGCTGAAGTCGATAAAACCAAGGCTGAAAAAGAGGCCGAGATTTCTGCTCTCAAATCAAAGTTGGATACTGCTGAGCTGACACAAAAACTTAAAGTGTCAGAAGCGGTTGGGATTGTTGAAAAAGAAAGAGATTCATTAAAGGTCAGCGTCGATAAACTGAAACTTGAAAAAGAGCTTTCAGAAAAGTCACTTAAAGAAAAATACGAAACGCAAATCAAGGATAGAGACGATTCGATTGAAAGACTTAAAGATATGAAGCTTCAGCTATCTACAAAAATGGTTGGTGAGACGCTAGAGAAACACTGTGAAAATGAATTTAATAATATAAGAGCTATGGCATTTCCTAAGGCCTATTTTGAAAAAGATAACGATGGCAGCTCTGGCAGTAAGGGTGATTATATCTTTAAAGAGTCAGATGAAAACGAAAACGAAATAATTTCAATTATGTTCGAAATGAAAAATGAGGCTGATGGCACCGGTAAAAAGAATAAGAATGAGGATTTCTTTAAGGAATTAGATAAAGATCGCATAGAAAAAGGCTGCGAGTACGCGGTTCTAGTTTCGCTTCTTGAGGCCGATAATGAGCTTTACAACAGAGGAATAGTTGATGTGTCCTATCGATACCCAAAAATGTACGTGGTGAGACCGCAGTTTTTTTTGCCAATTATTTCTTTATTACGAAGTGCTGCGCTTAACTCGCTTAAGTACAAAGCCGAATTAGCTTTTGTTAAGAATCAGAACTTAGATATTACAAATTTTGAAAAAGAGCTAGAAGCTTTCAAAGGTGGCTTTGCAAGAAATTATAAATTAGCCTCTGATAAATTTAGAACGGCGATTGAGTCAATCGATAAATCAATTGCACAACTGCAGAAAACAAAAGACGTCCTCTTGGGAGCTGAGAACCAGTTGGATTTAGCAAATCGCAAGGCTGAAGACGTGACAATTAAAAAGCTTACAAAGAATAATCCAACAATGATGGCAAAATTTGCGGATGCAAAAAAAGATTAGAGAAGAAGCTGTGACTGAATAGCCCACAACTTGGTCAGCGAATGTGTGAGAAATCTTTTTTGATAGACTGATAGATCACAAAATCATTGATTTTGTTGTTATAATTTTTTGTGGGATATTGCACTTTAGCCGTAGAATTTTTTTAAAGAATAAGTAAACTCTTGCAGACTCGATGCAGCTGTATGGTTGACGCAGATTAAGTAATTTATAGGAAATTTAATTACGTTTGTAAGTATTTATTTAGTGCCTAAATTCTTAGACAACTCGAAAGGTTTGAATATTCTGGATCCGACGTATTGGTGAGTTCTGGAAATACAGAATTGTTCACTTGCGATGTGTTGGGTCCCGACAAGAGCAAAAATGAGATCAAGCAAACCACAGTTGATGCGGATGCAAACTTTATCTCAAAGCCAATAAAGCTTAATTTTGAACTCTTCTAGCCTGCGAACTTGCAGGCCAATAGTCCAGATCCAAATTAGCCTTTAATACTCGGCATTTACAAACTGTGTTTTAATTAACAAATTCTTATTTAAAAAGTTTCGCTGAATAAGCGCTATCGGGAAATACCTTGCGAATTAAAACAGATTGGATGCGATAAAGAATATGTCTGAAATTAATAGAATTCCACTTTCAGACTTTTTTGAATTATTTAGCCCCACACATATTTTAGGTACATCTTACACGTTAAGCTTGGCATTTTTCGAGTCTACAGTTTTTTCCAGAATAAATAAGGAAAAGCTCGAGAAGTGTATGATCTTGGCCGACTCACTCGGCGTGGCCAGAGCATTTCAGGAAGCACCTGCTTTAAGGTCAGCAGGTAAAGACTATGTGGTTACAGCTGTGCCGTGTAAAGGATCATTTCACCCTAAAGTGTGGATCATGTTTAATGAGGTAGAGTTCGCTCTGCTCGTGGGTAGTGGCAACCTTACACAATCGGGCTTTATTGAAAACGTAGAGATATTTGATTCTTTTCATGGAAAGTTCGGTGATTCATTAACCGGAGAATTGGTTGCAGATAGTGTCGACTTTTTAGAGGGTCTAGTTAAGCAATGGTCAAATATAAAACAAAGTTCATCTTTTCAAGTGCAATACATCAATTCAATATTGGGGGAACTAAATGTACATAAATCTAATGAGAAAAATCCGAGCAGAGAGTTGCATTTTATTAACAATTCACGAAAAACAATTTTAGAGCAATTGCCAATTGAAAAAGCTTCTGATCTTTATATTGGGGCGCCGTACTTTGGAGGCGAGGTTGCCGGCATAAGGTTATTCATTACAAAATTCGAGCCTAAAAAAGTTTATTTATATCCAGGTTTAGATCAGGACAATAAAATCGATTTTGATATTTCAGATGTTAAGAAAATTGAAAACGTCGAATTAAGAGAATGGGATTTAGATAAAAAGGGGTTTCATCACCTTAAACTTTATGGAATTTTAAATAAAAAAGAAAGTTGGATTTTTAGCGGTAGTGCTAATTGTACTTTAGCAGCATTGTCCGGATCTAATTTTGAAGCAGGATTATTAAGACAAACCAATTCAAAAACTATTCTTGACTATTTTTCGAATAAATCCGGTAAGTATGAGGGTTGTCGTCAAATATCTAGGTCAAATCCAGAAACAAACGTAGGTTCATTAAATTTTTTTGCATCTACATCAGGTGAATTCATTGAAATTAACTTCGACGAGGCTGCGCAAAAAAACTTCCCAATAGATAAAATCAGTATCTTAATTAAAATCGGCTTACAAAGGGGTGCCGTCAAGATTACTGAAAAGATAGAAAATTATAAACTTAAAATAAAATGGCCAGAAAATATTACCGAGGCTTCCAGAAGGTTTCAGGCTGCAACAATATCGATAGATTGTCAGAGTATTGAGGGTAAAGCTTTAAAAGGCATTAGTTTTGTAAATGACATTGTTAGTCTTTCAACTGGGCCATCTCAGAGAAATGCTTTGCGTGGGGCTATGGCCCTGCTATCTGGTGAAGCGACGCCTGACTACTTAGATTTGACGGCACTTACTTCATTGGTTGTAGATTACTTTTTTGAGGATTTGAATCAATCCAGTATTAACGGTGAAGTTGTAATAAAAAATACGAACGCAAAAGCTCTTGGTGATGAAAAAAATACTATCATAGACAAAATAGCAATATGGCCGCCAATACAAATTGATAATTTAGATCAAGGGATTAAAAATTCTAAAAGATTTAATGACATTCAAACGTTACAATCGATATTTGCTCATTTTTCTAAGTTTGAATTTAACAATACTACAATTAATAATGCTGATGGGGACACGGAAGATGAAACTAACGCAGCATCAGTAGTAGCCAAAGAGCCACCTAAGAAAATAGGCAAATATAATAAAATTTGGAAAATTACCATTGATCAATTGTACTACTTATGGGGCCATCTCAGCGATTGCATAGTCTCTGAGAAAGATTCTTTAAATATTTGGCCACGGTGTACAATAATGGCTCTTATTTGTTTAAGGGTCCGTAGTGTAGTTGGAGTGTCTTCGAAATACACAGTAGAAACGGAGTCGGTTGCAGAACTATGTGAGTCATTTATTGAAATGTTGTTTGCTGATAGATCCGCGTGGGAGGGCTATGTGCTGCCAAAAGGAAATCGATACAAAGGCGAACCCTTCCCAGCAATTGCAGAAGATATTTATTCTGAATATAAAGTTCTTCCTCCGGAAGAAACTATGCTCACTTATTTGTACTTCTTCATTTATTTGATGTCACAAAATAAAAAAACCAAAAAAAGATTTCCAATCAAATCCTGGATTGCTTATAAGCAAATCTCAGGAAACAAGATGCAATCATTGTTTACTAACACAGATCGATTGAAGAGTTTTTTTAGAAATTATTTATCGGCAAATAACGATGGCATATTGATGACAGATTTTGAATCTGCTGCCGAGCAGCTAAGAAATTTCAACGTTTCCGAGATAAAAGGTGCAGCGCTTACTAAAAAAATATTAGAAATCGTTCAAAATAAAGAATGGAATTTGTTTCAAAGCATTTCAGAAATATCACAGCCTAGTTTAAATAAGCTACGTCATAGGGCCGAAAGAAGTATGCCAGTAATAATCAAAGCTCGTGATGGGCAAAATTATTGCATTTCGGAAGGCTGTTCAAATAGATATACTATTAATCCCGAATTTAGATTGATAACAGAGTTAATGCCTGTGATTTGCTCTTCGTGTGGTTCTATATTGGTATCAACAAAACTTTACTCAATTTTAGAAATTGGGGAATCATGAATACATTTCCAGAAAAACCATTTCTTACGACAGATTTTTCCGACAAAGGTGGTGGTGTAGATTTCCTAGGATTGAGACTTGTGAATCTTGGCATTCTAAGCGACGAGCTACTACCAGGTCTTAATAACCAAACTCGAGATGCAGGTTCTTTTTGTGTAGGGGCCTGGATACCGTGGAAGTTCACTCAACTTTGGAAAAATGCAGAATTTAATATATCAAATTTTAATTTATTTAGACAATATATTGAAATAATTTTTTCGTCACATATGACAGATGGATCCGATACTCACGCTTTATTTGGTAAACCTAAAAATAGAATTGGCAATGGCCAAAAAGTCAAATTTCCATGTCCAGTTAGTTTCGAAAAAGTTAAAAGAACAGAGGCCACAAGTATTTATGCTGCCCCGCTTTATGGCCCTGCATTGAAGTACATGGAACTGCTTCAGAAGTTTCCAGCAGCTGCAATCGATGGCTCTTCAACGGGGATACCATTAACAAGTGAAGATGACGACACCAAAAAATTAATGACAGCATTAGAGAAACACTTAATTGAAAGTCGATTTTATAAAAAATTAAAAATTAGTAAGGATCATAAAATTAACGAAGACGAGGCTGCTGACTTGGGTAATCATGGGCTTTGTGCGAGCTCTTTCCTAAGTTTTGATCTTGCAACTAAGAAATCATTTTTAAAAAAACTTTTACCAACTGAAGCAAATGACTCTGGTTTTAAAAGAAGACTTACAGCAAAACTCATAATTAGTACAATTGAACAAGTTGGTCCGATAGACGGCTGGGATCTAAGGATGATTTGGTATACCGGTCTAATGACAAACGGTAAAAAATTAAATTTATCCGACGAACTTGAAAAGCATCGTAAAATTTGGGCTGTTTTTATGGCACGACAATATCAAAGGTATTTTTTAGAAAAACTACTGGTATTCTTTGAGCAATCTCTCATTGAGGGTTGCCATTCAATAGAGGAAGTTTCATTACGTGCTATTGATGAACTTACCAAATGTAACATTTCGACTCAAAGTTTTGCAGAATTATTAAATATTGAATGTGGCAAGCTTACTAAAAATAAGACTATTGATTTAAGTGAAACAAGCAAACTTTGGAATAATACTGTGCATTTTCAACATAAGTTTTTTGAGTATTTAGAGGTTGATGAGTCTGAAGATGCGAATAATTCTGCGCGAGCGATAAGCCTTTTAATTGGATGGTATCTTCGAGTTAAGTCTTGGGGGATTGACGAAATTAAAGTCCCGTTTCTAAAATACGGGGATTCAGATCGAGTCAGCATTTCTTGGTTTATAGGCTGGATCGATAAAAGATCTACATTAGATTTAAAACAACTCTTAAATGAACTTTTTCAAGAGTTAATATTTTCACAACATATACGCATTGCTCTATCGAGGTTTGATGGGGAATCACAAAAAATAAGATTTATTTTAGACGACAAAGGAATTGTACCAACGAAAGGTACAACTGATATTGGTACAAGGGAAGTTCCTTGGATGGCTGACCGGCTTGATGCATTTATTGATCTTCTTTGCGATGTGGACGTGATTAGCAAAAGTGATGATTTGATTAAATTAAAAAACGTAATAAATATTTAAAAAAGCCAAAGGTCAATTTTAATGAAAACGACTATTCCAATAGATATAAAGAGCTTTAAAGCCGGCATTAAAGATTTTCACCAGCAATCTGTCAAAAACGGTTCAGAGTTTCACAGGTATAAGTCGTGGGAACACTGTTACTTAGCATTCAATGATCCTAAAAATGCTAAGAATTACGACTTACTGGCGTTACATCTTTCAATGTATCTGGCGAGTTGGGGCATGTATCGTGGCTCTTCATTTATGTTGGAGTTGGACTATAAAGTAAATTTAGGAATAGTGGAATTAATTAAAAAATCTGATAAAAAGTTTGGGTTGTCGGGATTGAGCATTTGGGATTTAGGATCGAAGGCGCAAGATATAGTTAATTTATCGGAAGAAATTAAGAAAGAGTATAAAAGAAAATTGAAATCAATAATTAAAACAAACGGCAAAAAGCTTCTGGTTAATCCGAGCGATACACTTTCGTCAAAAATACTTTTGGGTACGTTAGGGTGCATAGTTGCTTACGATACCTATGCAAAAAAGACGCTAAAGAAACATGGAATATCGCAAGTTTTCAATGAAAGAAGTTTAAACGGCGTCGCCACTTTGTTCAGTAAGCAAAAAAACACATTGGAACTTATCAGAAAGTCACACCCTGGCTTGAAAATGTATCCTGACATGAAGTTGATAGACATGTATTGCTTTAAAAAAGGTTACTAAAAGTTTTTAAGGAGAATCGCCATTGCTACTAATTAACATTCACAACGAATTCAATCGTGTCGATGGCACTTTTGATTTTAAGAATCTTAGTGCCGATTTCTTCGATTAAATATTTGTTCGCTGTTTCATGATCTCGGTACAAAAGCTCTGAAAGAGCGGGTTCCACGTTTTGAATTTCGACATATTTGCAACTATACAGCATGTCGTCAGAATTATACGTGCCAGATGCGCTTACAATGGTGCCACCCAGAACCAAGTATTTTATAGCATCGTCTTTAGTGTAATATTTTTGTTTTTTCATAATTCTATTATACTAAATATTTTAAATTCTAGATATGCCGCTGGACCAATAATTAAAAAAATAATTTTTATATTTACGACCGCCAAGCTTTATCAACCGATTTAATTCGGTTGATAAAGCTTAGAGACGACAAACATAAGATTTTTCGCACTATGCTCGATGAGCCTAGGTTCAGCGTTTGTCAAAGGAGCCGAGAGCTCCCGTAAGAGTTCAACCGCTCTGGCGGATAGCACAGATTCAATTTCATTTTTTATCTGCTGGTTTGAGTTGGCGTAAATGACTTCTAGGTCGCTATTTTCAACCGCACGAATAATTTCAACCAGTTTGTCTTTAGGGATACTCAGTATAATATCGATTTTTAAATTAAGCATAAAATAGTTCCTTTCGGGTTTAAAATCGCGTCGTCCATGACGCGTTTTGATTAAGCGTTAGCCGACGGTCGTTTTGTTGTTAATAAGTTGTCAGAAAACGGGTCAACTTTTGTTATTCTGCCAGTCTTAACTCTATCAACTGCTGACCGGGCGGCGATACCGCCAAGGGCAAATAATGCGCCCTGAATAATGGTTAATCCGGCACTCATTGCGAAGCTTTTTGCTTCAGTTTTCCAAGCATCATCTTTTGTTAATTTTGATGCCGACATTTTTTCGTTGCCATTAATTTTTGTGCCTTGATTGATTTTGTTTTTGTCTGGTTCCATTTACGTTCCTTTGTTCTGCCCGATGGGCTGTTATGTAAGCAGCGCTTACGGTTTTAATTTTCTTGTTTTTATGAATGATCCGAGTGTTGTTCTGTGAACACCCAGTAGTCGGGCGGCTGTTGCAACCGGTATTTGTTTTTGCATCAGCTCCCGGATTGAGTTCACTTGTCCTGTCAGTTTTGTATTTTTATTCAAGCTGCCCACGGGGCGGCCCAAGATCATGCCTTCGCTGCGCTTGCGCTCGAGCGCCTCGCGAGTCCTTAAAGAAATTAAATTTCTCTCGATTTCTGCGGCTAACAGAATGCAAAAGCCAGAATTTTTGAATTGATATCGTCACTCAGGGTGTAGCCTTCTTTTAACGAATGAAGGACTACGCCTTTTTTCATAATCCCATTTAAGATTTCCATAATCTCAAATAAACTTCGGCCAAGCCTTGTAATTTCAGATACAATCAAAATATCAGCTGGCTTTAACTCCTGAAGTAGCTGACCCAGTTGTCGATGTTCTAAACCCTTCCGCGACGAAATTGTTTCATCAACCCACCTAGCAATCTTTAACCCTTTTTTATTTGCATATTTTAAGAGTTGAAATCGCTGGTTATCTGAGTCCTGTTTGTCGCCACTTACGCGCACGTATCCTATGACCATAATCGCTCCTTTTGTGATTTAAGGTATTTGTGGACTATTTATCGACAGAATGTGTTTAAAAATAAGGGGTGATTGGCAGACTTTTACTGAGCTGATTTAGGCGGTATTAAACGAACGTTTTTTTCGTCAGTATTCATGCGCGTACATTACTAAAAGAACCCGCCGGCCATTTTCTTCGAAGTGTTCCATGTCTTCATTATAATAATCAAACTTCCAAAAAATTTTCTGACCTTCAAAATCAATTTCTCCGAAGTCGTGTTCTGAATGCGGATCATTTGATTCCGTGAAGTCATAAAATTCACGAACCATAAAGAGAACCAAGCGGATTTTATCTTCCGGCAATGCTTCGATTTCATCCGTAAGTAAAGCTTGATGTGGGAAGGGCAATGGGTTTGGTAAACATTTTCTTAACTCATCATTTTTTGCAGCAATAGCTGCCACAGTCGCTTTTGCAGTGTCGAGCATAGGACTCCTTTATATTTTTGTTGTTCTTAATACCCGGGAGGGGCTAAATGTTTTGGTTTGTAATTGTCGTTAATTTCTTTTACGTATCGGTTCCATAAAGTACAGGATTCACGTTCAAAGTTAGTGAGCGGACCGAGATTCAGCCACTCTACTTTTCCAGCTTCCGCAAATTCCGGATCAATCGGAATTGCGCCGTATCTTTGATGAAAACGCTTAAAGCTTTGTAATGAAATAAGCGAAGCGATTAAATAAAACATCTGAACGTCTAAAGGAATTTCGCTACCAGAAAACTTGTCTTCAATTACACTAGTAAACCTTTCATATCTGTTTACAATTTCAAATTCACTCATGTCAGCCTCGCCGAAAATAATCCATTGGTGACAATCAATCGTGTTGGTTGGTTGTCATCTGGGGTCCTTGGCGGCCACTGCTTGGCTGGTATCCTGAAAAATCTGAGATTTTTCCGCTGCTTGCTAACTGTAGCAAGTGAGCAATGCTTATGCATAATGTTCCGGTAGCAAGTAAAGTATGGCCGGTGAAGTGCCATCTTTCACATGCCGTCCATTTAGTATCGAGTAACTTGTTTTTTTCGTTTTCCATTTTCCTCCAATATTGTTAATTTAGGTCCAGCTAACTTATGCCTGAAGGAATTCATAATTTGCCTAAGATTTCAGAAACTTACGGCAATTCGTCTTTTTGTATTTGCTTGTCACTGACAGTATCTGGTGGTCTAATTCTAAACAGAAATTGTTATAAAAATATGAGGTAATGGTGAAGTCATCTGAGCGCTGGTTCTCTGTTGAAGAGATTGCAATACATTTAGGTGTTTCGAAAGAAACAATCTACCGCTGGCTTGAACGTAAAAAAATTCCAGCACATCGTATCGGTAAATTATGGAAATTTAAACCTTCTGAAGTTGATAGTTGGGTGATGGCAGGCGGAGCTGAAATATCTTCCGAGCCTAGTTTGGAGAATCAGTAATGGATCTTGAAATCAGAAAGCAGAGTTTAATGTCAGATTCAGAATACAGCATGTCTTTTATAGCGGGGGGATTGTTTTTAATTGAATCTACTGCTGTAGCCGAAGCATACCTACATTCAAAAAACTGGGATGAAGTTAAAACTTTAGTATCTCATAACAATAAAATACAAGCGAAAACGCGAGCTTCGTTAGACCGCTATCTAAGAGAAATAGTTTTAAGACTTCGACAATTAAACGATTTAGAAATTGAACTTTTAGTAAAGGGTTCAACAACAGACCGAAGACAATTATTGTGGATTAGCGCATGCAGAAAGCACCGATTCATTCGTGAATTTGCCGTCGAAGTTATTAGAGAAAAGCACTTACATTTTCAGCCGTTAGTTACGCACAAAGATTTTGACATGTTCTTCAACCAAAAAGCCGATTGGCATCCTGAACTCGATAAGTTAACAATGAACACATTAAAAAAAATCAGACAAGTTTTATTTCGGATGCTTAAAGAAGCTGAAATTATTATGGCAAACGATATTATTAACAACATTTACATTTCTAAAACTTTGGCAAAGACCTTAGGCAAAAATTCTCAACGAGCGCTAACTGTTTTCCCTTTGACCGATGAACAAATAAGAAAAATTACGGAATAGAAAAATGATCGAAACATCAACCATAGAAGAAAAATTTAACCATCTATTAAAATTATTCTCAAGTAAGCGTTTTTTAAAAAAAGAAGGGCCAGGCAATGATATCCCTTTTTTCATTTGTCCATTTAGCCCTAAAGATGCAGTTGAGATGAAGCGTGTGCAGAAACAGCTGGTAACAAAGCTCGGAACCCAAGGCGTACAAGTGCTGAATATAGATTTATATTTAATCTCCATCGAGCTTTTAAAGTTGCGTGGTATCTTTGATGAAATTATTGGCCGTGAAAAAGAGTTCACAAAAGATGAATTATTAGAACTATTGCAAAACACTCTAGATCCTGAAAATGAACTTGTTCCATATATTGCAGATTTGATCAAGAAAAACGAGCACGATATATTATTCATTTCAGGAGTTGGCGAAGTATACCCATATATTAGATCCCATAATGTTCTGAATAATCTGCAAAAGGTCGCTAAAGATAATCCAACTGTCATGTTCTTTCCTGGCGACTATTCATACTCTGTAACCATGGGGTCAAGTCTAGATTTGTTTGGCAAGCTACATGACGATAAATATTACAGAGCAACTAACGTTTTTCATTGTGAAGTTTAGAAAGAGGCACACATGTTATTAAAAGATATATTTTTAAAACCGGTTGATCGAGCAATTGAAGGTGTTATTAAGGCTGACGATGCCTCAAGTTTAAAAATCGAAATTGAAGAATATGTATTAACAAACGAAGTTGCTAAGCGTTTGGATTCATTTTTAGAGGCCTATAACAATTATCAAGGTGCAAACGGTGCTTGGCTATCTGGCTTCTTTGGTTCTGGTAAATCCCACTTACTAAAAATGCTTTCTTTGCTTTTAGAAAACAAAACTGTTGATGGAGTTTCAGTTAAAGAAATGTTTATCGCTAAATGTAAAGAAGACAGATTGTTGCAAGCAAAAATTGAAAAGGCCGCATCAATATCTTCGCAAAGTATTCTTTTTAATATCGATCAGAAAGCAGATGTTATTAGAAAAGATCAAGTCGATGCATTGCTGTCTGTGTTTGTGAAGGTCTTTGATGAAACCTGCGGATATTTTGGCAAACAATCCTATATCGCACAATTTGAGCGTGACTTAGATTCTCGTGGCATTCTAGCAAAGTTTAAGGATGAGTTTAAAAAAGCCGCCGGCAAAGACTGGGAGCAAGGTCGCCAGCAAGCCATTTTAGAAAAGAAACATATAGACGCTGCTTTTAATGCTGTTTCAGACTCAAATTCCGACGGTATTCTTGAAAAATATCGAACCGAATACAGACTTTCGATTGAAGATTTTGCTGATCAAGTAAACGCCTACATCAACAAAAAAGGAAAAGATTTTCGCTTGAATTTCTTTGTCGATGAAGTCGGGCAGTACATTGCAGACAATGTAAAACTTATGACAAATCTGCAAACAATAGCAGAAAGTTTGAATACAAAGTGTAAAGGTAGATCTTGGCTGATTGTAACAGCGCAAGAAGACATGAATTCAATTCTTGGAGACATGACAAAGAAGCAAGGTAATGACTTTACTAAAATTCAAGCCAGATTTGAAAACAGACTGAAATTAACAAGCACAGACGTTTCCGAAGTTATACAAGTTAGATTACTCAGTAAAACTGAAGCCTCTAAAGCTGAATTAGCAAAACTCTACGACAGGCAACATAATAATTTTAAAACGCTATTCGATTTTGCAGACGGGGCAAAAGTTTATAAAAACTTTAAAGACAAAGAGCACTTCATTGCTTCGTACCCATTCATACCGTACCAATTTGATTTATTTCAAACCAGCATACAACAACTGTCAGAGCATAACGCCTTTGAAGGTAAACATACAGCGGTCGGTGAAAGATCTATGCTTGGTGTTTTCCAGCAGGTTGCAAAACAAATATCAACTAAAGAAGTCGGAAGGCTTGCAACATTTGACCTCATGTTTGAGGGGCTTCGAACCGCTCTAAAAGCACAGATTCAAGGCTCTATCAATATTGCCGAAAGAAACTTAGATAATAAGTTTGCGATACAGGTGTTAAAGGCGTTATTTGTAGTTAAGTACGTAAAAGATTTCAAGTGCACTGTTCGAAACCTTACGGTTTTAATGTATGACAGTTTTGATAAAGAAATCCCTGCATTAAAAAAAGAATTAGAAGATGCTTTATCGCTTCTTGAGCAGCAGACATATATTCAGCGTAATGGCGAGATCTATGAGTTTCTGACTAACGATGAAAAAGATATCGAAGAAGAAATTAAAAATACCGAAATAGACAATCAATTATTACTTGAAGACCTATCGAAAGCTATTTTTGACTCGATTCTTGGTTTCAGAAAAATTAGATTTGATCAAAATGGTATAGATGACAAAGAGTTTGCCAGAAAACTTGATGATAAATTCATGGGGCGTGAGAAAGAGCTCGTGATCCACATAATTTCTCCATTTCACGAACATTCAGGAAATGAAAAAGTAATACTTAATCAGGCTTTTGCTAAAAGTGAGTTACTGGTCATTCTGCCTCCGGATGATCGATTGATCAAAGACCTGATGATGCACCAAAAAACTAATTGTTATATTAGACAAAGTTCAAATGCTTCACAACAAGATGCAGTTGCCCGTATTTTAAGAGAAAAAGGTGATCAAAATCACAGGAGACAAGCTGACATTGAGGATCGGCTTAAGAAGTTATTGTCTGAAGCAAAAATTGCTGCAGGTGCAGATGTTTTGGATATTTCGCAGAAAGACCCAAAAGGACGTATTAGCGAAGGGTTTGTAGAGTTAGTAAAAAAAACTTATCCGAATTTACAATTATTGAGAGGTACAAATTATACGGAACAACAGGTAGCTGCTTTTTTAAATCCTTCAAGTCAAATTAGTTTTACGAATGATTTGATCGAGTCTGAGCAAGAAGTTTTATCCGCAATTCAACGAAGCGCGCTGAAGGGCATTAGAATGACTTTAAAATCACTTATCAGTGATTTTAATATCAAGCCTAACGGTTGGCCTCAGGCTGCCACCCAGTGCACACTAGCCAAGCTGTGTACGCGTGGTAAAATTGAATTACGTCTTGATGGCAATTTATTAGAGGGGCAAGATTTAGAGCGTGCTATTTTAAATTCTCAAATGCATGCACAGGTAATTATTGAATCGCAAGCTGAGTTTACACCTTCGCAGGTACGGGGCTTGAAAGATTTTTACAAGGATTTCTTTGATGAGCAGCCGAAATCTCAAGAGGCTAAATTATTAGCCAAAGAGGCAATTGAAAAGTTTAAAGAGCTTGGTGAAAGATTAAGAAAGTTAAGTTATCAGAAAGATCAGTTTTCATTTCTAGTAACACTTGACCCCGCATTAGAATTGGTCGATTCGCTATCTAAAAAACACTACGGCTATTTTTTAACGAACTTAAAAGAAGTCGAAGATCAGTTGTTAGATTATAAAGAAAAGACGATAGCGCCAATTGAAACATTTATGGGGGGCGCGCAAAAAGACATTTACAAAGATGTAAAAGAGTTTTTACTTAAAGAGGCTGATAACTTTTCTTTTATTGATTCAACAGAAGTAAGCCAGGTAACGGTTATTTTAGCTGATACGGGTTGTTTTTTAGGTAACAAAATCAAAACAGCAAAAGACTTAAAAGAAAGTATTGCTAGCAAATTAAAGTCTGTAAAAGACAAAGAAATTTCTGAAGTTAAACAACGATTAGAAATTTTAAAAATAAAAATTAAAGAATCAGAAGGGTATAGTCTTTTGACCTCTTTTGAAAAAGAAGACATTGAGCAGATCTTTAATAAAGCCGCTACTGGTTTAGCGCAAAGGCACAGCATTGAAATTATCAGGCACTCTGCTTCGAACTTTGAATCAAGCGAATACAATAATATTCTGACTCGTCTGATGTCAAAAAAGGCTCCTCAAACTAACACTGATGCGAGCATGAGTGACAAGCCTGTTGAAGATAAAAAAATTAAATTGGTGCAGTTAAGAAATATTCAGGTCGGTTTTAAAAAACCCGTACTGTCGTCTGATACTGAAGTAGACCAATACATCGAACTGCTTAAGCTTGAATTAAAAAAAGAGCTTGAGCTAGGCAATCAAATTCAAATTTAGGATAAAAATATGGATACATCAGCTTTAAAGTCATTTGCTCAAGATTCACGACGCTATTTGTTGGATGTCGTAGCAAACAAAATTGACTACTACCTATCAACTGACAACGTCGAAGTCAGAGCAAAATCTAGATTGGTTGATGACTTAAAAAACGATATTGCCTCAACTTCAAAAGAACAAGTCATTGAAAAAGTTGCTTATACTTGGTTCAACAGATTCTGCGCATTAAGATACATGGATGTAAAACAGTATTCGCTTATTGGGGTACTTTCGCCAACGAGTGCTGCGCATTCGCAGCCCGAAATTCTAGTAGAAGCCAAAGCCGGTCACATTAAAGAAGAATTAAGTAACGAAACTGATCGTGATCATGTAATCAATTTACTATCAGGAAAGGCTTTATCAAAAGATCCGCAAGCTGAAGCCTATCGACGGTTGGTAATTATGACTTGTAATTACTACCACTCTATCATGCCTTTTTTATTCGAAAAAATTGACGACTATACAGAGCTGTTAATGCCTGACGACCTTTTATCTGAATCATCAATCGTGTTTAAAGTTAGGCATGCGCTCGATGAAGAAAATTGTAATAATGTTGAGGTTATAGGATGGCTATATCAATTCTACATTTCAGAAAAAAAAGATGAAGTTATAAATAGAAGATCAGTAGTAAAGAAGGAAGAAATCCCTGCGGCTACCCAAATATTCACACCAAGCTGGATTGTTAAATACTTAGTAGAAAATTCCTTAGGCGCTCTTTGGATGCTTAATCGCCCTAGCTCGAATCTTGTTTCAAAGATGGAATACTTCATAAAACCGGAATCGGAAGTAACAGATTTTTTAAAAATAAAAGGTCCCGAAGAAATTAAAATATGTGATCCTGCATGCGGATCTGGGCATATGTTAGTCTATGCTTTTGATTTACTTTTTTCAATGTATGAGGAAGATGGCGTAGATCCTAAAGAAATTCCATCGGCTATTTTGAAGAACAATTTATTTGGAATTGAAATTGATAAAAGAGCAGGAGAATTAGCAGCTTTTGCGCTAACAATGAAAGCGAGAGAAAAGCAGCGACGTTATTTTAGCTCTGCTGTGCAGCCAATGATATGTGTTTTGGAAAACGTATCTATTCATGACCAAGAAATTGAAGATTATATCGATAATGTTGGGCGTGATTTGTTTTCAGTTCAACTGCAAAATACATTGCGTCAATTTGAACAAGCTGAGAATTTCGGATCACTCATTATACCGGAAGTTTCTGATGTGGATACTGTTTTAAAAAGTTTAGAAAACAGTAGTATTTCAGGTCAATTATTTTTTTCAAATACACATCAAAAGGTATTGAAGATATTAAAACAATCGGTTTATTTAAAATCACGATATCATGTTCTGATTGCAAATCCTCCATATATGGGTGGCAAAGCATTGAACCCGGAGCTTAAGCTTTTTTTATTGAATAATTTTAAGGATACAAAAAGTGATATCTTTGCATCTTTTGTTGCAAGAAGTTTTAATTTGACTATGAAGAGCGGATATATTGCTTTTTTGACCCCGTACGTTTGGATGTTTATATCTTCTTATGAGAAACTTAGAGAGAAGATTCTAAAAGAAAAAACAGTAACGACTCTAGTCCAGCTTGAATACAATTCTTTTGCGCCGGCCTGTATACCTGTTTGTGCTTTTACTATACGAAATTGTGCTAAAGCAAACAGTGAAGGTATTTACATTAAGCTTTCTGATTTTAGAGGTGCTGAGTTGCAACCAATTAAAACACTAGAGGCTATTTCGAATACGTTGTCACCATGGCGATATACAGTAAAGAGTTCAGTATTTCAACTTTTACCAGGAATACCTTTGGTATATTGGTTAGACTCTTCTTATGTTGGAGCATTCGCAAAAAGTGATCCGCTTTCTGATCATGGAAATGCAGTTGTAGGGCTACAAACAGGAGAAAATGGAAGATTTGTTAGATTTTGGTTCGAAGTTAATAGGGATGCGATTGCTTTTAACAAATCATCTGCAGATGAAATGACCTCATCGCAAAGATGGGTGCCATACAATAAAGGGGGAGATTTTCTAAAGTGGTATGGAAATCAGCTGAACGTGGTACTATGGGAGAATAATGGAAATGAAATAAAAAACTTTAAAGATGAAAAAGGCAAGCTCAGGTCACGACCACAAAATGTCGACTTATTTTTTAAAGAGTCTATCTCCTGGTCGAAAATCAGTAGTTCGTCGCCGGCTTTTAGGTATTATCCAAAGGGTTTTATTTTTGACGTGGCAGGAACATCAATTTTCCCCAATTCAAAAGATGATTATAATCTTATATTGGGATTTTGTAATAGCTCAGTAACGATTAGTATACTTAAAGCTATTTCCCCGACCCTGAACTTTGAAGTTGGTCATATATCTAGCCTGCCAATAATGTATACGGAGCTTAAAAAAAGAGATTTTAAACATGTTGCGAAATTGATAGATGTAGCTAAACAACAGTGGGACAGCTCTGAGATATCCATGGATTTTAAATACAATGCACTCCTTGAATTTATTGAATTCAAGTCCATCAGAATTTCAGTTGAAAAACTATCGCAAAAAATTAGAGACAGTAAATTGGAAATTAAAAGACTAGAGCGGATAAATGACGAGATTCTAGCAAATATTTACGAAATAAAAATTAATCTTGAGGAAAATGATGCCGCAGAATTGAAAATTAATATTAGGGAAATCATTATTGATTTTATTTCATATATTGTAGGTGTTGTTTTTGGTAGATTTGATTATGTAAATAGTAGCTATATGGTAAAGAAGCAGCCCTCTCAGTCTGCCAAATTTGAAGAAAAAGGTATGTTTAACTCCATGCTCGATAAAGACAATGTGGTTCCTTTTGTTGGTGGGGGTTGGTTTTCTGACGATGTTACAACTATGGTAAAGAAGACTGTAAACGAATTATTTGGGCCTGAGTTGCATAATGAAAATATTGACTTTATTGAGTCTATTTTAGGTTCAACACTTGATAAGTATTTGCTTAAAGATTTTTATGCAGATCATATTCGGAGATATAAAAATCGCCCCATTTATTGGATGTTTTCCAGCCCGAAAAATACTTTCAATGCATTAATATATTTACATAGATATAACTCGGATACGGTAAGTACCGTTCTAAACGGCTATCTTCGTGAATTTAGAACTAAGCTTTCGATAAAAAAAGAAAATCTTGAAAGACTGTCTGCTTCTGGCGACTCTTCTTCGCGCGACAAAACAGCAGCTTTAAATGAAATTGAGCAGCTAAAGAAGACTATTGTTGAGCTCGACGAATATGAAAATGATATACTTTACCCATTGGCAACACAACGTCTTGAAATTGATCTCGACGATGGTGTTAAAGTTAATTATCAAAAATTTGGAAAGGCTTTAAAGCCAATTAAAGGGCTTGATAAAGATGAAGAGTAAAAATGTGTAAAATTAAATTAGCTTTAGAAAAACTATTCGAACAGCACAGAATTGTTTTTTGGAATGATGTTAAGAAAGAACTCCGCTCTGAGTTTGAAACGCTTTCTTTAGATAATGTTCAGAAGCTTGTTCAAGACAATAACGAGTTTACAATAAAATACGATGTTTTAGTCCGAAATCCGGACACTAAATTTTTAATATATCGCGAAGGCGAACGAGTTACGGAAAAATCTAACTGGATGTTAGATTTAGAGCTAGCCTTTGCTGAATTCAAAAGCGATCAGTTTTCAATTTGGCTAGGTGAGATTGGCCTAGGTTTTGAATTTGCTAGTTTCGTGCAAGAGCATGTGGCGTTTTTTAAAAAGCAGAGCTTTCGTGACAGACTTAAAGAGATTCTTCCTGGCTTTGATAGTAATAATTCACTGCGAATGAAGATGTTAGCTATTTGTGTCAATGCTGAAGATAGAATTGATTCTGTTTTAGAAGAGCTTCTGTCTGATTTAGCCAATGACAAGATGGAAAAATTTAACTCCGTTGTGAAGTGTAGTTTAGATAGTTTTTTATGGAAAATGTTCGAACAGAACTATGGTTACAAATCTAATAATCCGTCAGTCAAAGACTTTGCAATAGAGCTTTTTAAGTCTTGCTATTTTGTTAGTATCAAGAAAGAAACTAAGCTTAACAGCGATGCTTTTGTTTTAATGCAGAAATGGAAAGATAGTCGTAAACGCGTTACTGATTTTGAAAAGTTATCTTTAGAGTTCGAATCTGTCTTAGATATCGAGCACGATTTGGCAAACAGAACTCGGGAAGAGCTTCAAAGTGCCGATCACTTTAAGATTATTGATAAAAAGATCCTTACGACTCTTATCAATGATTTAGCTAATAAAACAATAAGCCCAGAGCACTGCCTTAAGTTTATAACTCTCAGAAAGCAAACGCATTGGTATAAAGAAAACATAAGCGACATGTATGAGGCTGTGCACCACGCGGCTTATGTGTTTAAGCTTTTAAGTGAGTTTAATATTTCAATTTCTAGCTTTGAGGATGGTTTTGTTAAGTATACCGATAACTGGTATAAATTGGATCTTAACTATAGAAAGTTTGTTTACTTCGTTAGAGAAAGCGGGCAGTCATCGCCGCTGATTCCGCTTATTGACCAAGTTGAAAACCAGTACACTAATAATTTTTTAAATCGTTTAAATAATGAATGGCAGCCTCACGTTGATAATCTAACGAATTGGCACGACGGCGGAGTTTCAGACCAAAAATGTTTTTTCAGAAAGACCGTTTTACCAATTCTTGAGAAAAACTATAAGGTATTTGTTATTATTTCAGATGCATTGAGGTTTGAGGCTGGTAAAGAGTTGTACAATCGAATTCTTCAAGAAAACAGATATGAGGGTGAAATAAACTTCGCACAATCAGTATTACCTAGCTATACGCAATTGGGTATGGCGGCGCTTCTGCCAAACAATCAAATAAGTTTAAACGCTGAGAAAGTTGAAACTGTATTTGTCGATGGCAAATCGACGATGGGCACAGATAATCGTAGAAAAATTGTTTCAGAAACTGAAAAATATTCCGGTACTGTTGTTTTGTCATCAGATTTCTTAGGCATGCACTTAGACGATGTGAAGACTTTAGTTAGAGATCATTCGTTTATTTATCTTTACCACGACGAAATTGATAGTGCAGGAAAGAACCCTGACACATTGCCTGGTGCTGTCGAGCGTACATTTGATACAATACTTAAAATGGTTAAGAAATTAACATCTTCAAATGCAAATCGGATACTAATAACCGCCGATCATGGATTTTTGTTTCAAGATAAAGATTTAGATGAAAGTGACTTCTTGTCAGACAGCTCAATTGAAGGTGAGTTATTGCAGATTGATAGGCGGTTTATTATCGGTAAAGATCTCAGAGCTACCAATTCTTCATTTAAAGTTTTTACCGCAGCACAGGCGGGCTTGATCGGTGATGTTACCTTTGCAATACCAAAGACGGTTAATAGAATTAGAAAAAAGGGTTCTAGTATTCGGTTCGTACATGGCGGGGCAACTTTGCAAGAAGTCGTTGTACCGGTTCTAGATATTAGAAAAAAACGTGAAAGTGATATTGGTTACGTAGCTGTTGAAATATTAGGTGGAACATCTCACCTGATTACGACAGGGCAACTTGCCGTGGCCTTGTATCAGTCAGAACCAATTTCAAATAAAGTTCGCCCTTTGCAATTAAAAATAGGTTTATTTTGTGGCGATGTTTTGATTAGTGATTCTAAGGTAATACTTTTTGATCGCACTGCTGAGGATCCGAGAGACCGAGAGTTTAAATTGCAGTTTTTGCTATCGCAGGAAGCCAATAAATTCAATAACCGCGAGGTTGAGTTAAGGCTGTTTGAGCAAACTAAAGGTACAGATCGATATGATAAGTTACATAAAGTTTATAAATACACACTACGTCGCTCGTTTACGAGTGATTTTGATTTTTAATGAGGTCACATGAATAATTTAGATAAAAAGATAAATGATTTGTTTGCCGGCACAGTTGTAAGAAAAGACTTGGTAAAGGCTGTAAAAGGCAATGCCATAGTGCCTTCTTACGTTCTTGAGTATTTGCTTGGTCAGTATTGCGCTACCTCGGACGAGGCCAGTATTAACGCCGGAATTGAAACTGTTAAAGACATTTTAAGCAAACACTACGTTCATAGAAATGAAGCGGGGTTGGTTCGTTCAATAATTAAAGAAAAAGTGCGGCACAAAGTAATTGATAAAATTAGTGTGTCTTTGAATGACAAAAAAGACGTCTACGAAGCAACCTTTGCAAACCTTGGTATAGATGAAGTTGTTGTCGGCTCAGAAATAATTAAAAAACACCCTAAGCTTTTGATTGGCGGCGTGTGGTGTATATGTGATTTAGAATACTTTTTTTCTGAAGAAGAAGAGGGGGTGCCGTGGGGCATGACTTCTATTAAGCCTATTCAGTTGTCGCATTTTGATTACGATTCATATGTCGAAACAAGAAGAAAATTTACCACTGACGAGTGGATCCATTTAATTATTCAAAGTATCGGTTTTAACCCAGAATTATTTGGTAAACGAAGTAAGCTTTTGCAGCTTGTGCGTTTGATTCCATTTTGTGAAAGAAATTATAACGTAATTGAACTTGGCCCTAAAGGGACTGGTAAATCGCATGTGTATTCTGAGTTTTCGCCACATGGAATATTAATATCAGGCGGTGAGATCACGTTAGCTAAATTATTCGTAAATAATTCTACCGGAAAGCTTGGTCTAGTGGGTTATTGGGATACCGTTGCTTTCGATGAATTTGCGGGAAAGCAGAAGCGTGTTGATAAAGCTTTAGTTGACGTGATGAAAAACTATATGGCCAATAAAACTTTTTCAAGGGGCGTTGAAACGCTTGGGGCCGAAGCTTCAATGGCTTTTGTCGGCAATACTTCTAAATCTGTTCCTCATATGTTAAAGAATTCGGATTTGTTTGATGATTTGCCTGAGAAATACCATGATTCAGCATTTTTAGACCGCCTACATTGCTATATACCCGGCTGGGAGCTTGATATTATTAGAGCTGAGATGTTTTCAGATGGCTATGGGTTTGTAGTTGATTATTTTGCTGAAGTTTTACGACATTTGAGAAATCACGATTATTCACTTAAGTATAAAAATTTCTTCAGTTTAGGTACAGATATTTCCACGCGTGATCGAGACGGAATACACAAGACCTTCTCAGGGTTAATGAAAATATTATTTCCGCATAATGAAGCAACTGAAGACGAAGTGCGAGAAATTTTAGAGTTTGCTATTGAGGGACGAAAACGTGTTAAAGACCAGTTGTTTAGAATTGACTCAACTTACGCTCCAGTAAATTTTAAATTTTCAAGCGTGAAAAACAATAACGAATATTTTGTGCAAACTCTTGAAGAGAAAGAATATCCTAGCTTTTATTTCAAAAATAAAGCCGCTAGTGATGGAACAGAAGGCACATCTCAAGGAAAAAGTAATTTGCCGGATAACCAATTAAAAAATGCATCGATTGTTGCGACGAGTGCGAAGGCTGGTGTTTTAATTGAAAAACAAGTTGTTGTTAGCGAGAACCAAAAAGGGATCAGTTTTGAAGATCTGTTGATTCCGTACCTTGAAGGAGTTAGGAAGATTACAATTACAGACCCCTATGTAAGACTTTTTTATCAAACGCGAAACTTAATGGAATTGCTCGAGCAGTTAGTAAAACATAAATCCGAAGCTGACGAAGTCGAAGTGGTTTTAGTTACTATTAAAGACGAGCATAGTTCGGAACAACAAATTAATTTTTTCACTCAAATTAGAGATAATTTGGCTCCCGCCGGGTTAAATTTCAGTTGGTCGTTTGATATGACTGAAAAAATTCATGCAAGGCATATAGTTGCAGACAATGGTTGGAAAATTCTACTTGATAGAGGGCTAGATATTTTTCAACAGTACGATATGAATGATGCTTTTGCTGTATCAAATCGAAACCAAAAATTTAGGGCTTGCAAAGCATTTGAGGTAACTTACATTAAAGAAAACAAGTAAAGGTTAATTGTGGGTTGGCAGAAATACTACCTTTGGTTCGCTCATTTCGATATATTGGGGTTTAAGTCCTTTCTGACTGCGCGAGGTGAATTAGGGGTTGGGGTTTTAAAAAAGCCAAATAGATTATATTTTAACCGAACTTCGTAATGAAATTGGAAACATCGATGAATTTATTGATTTTTTTGCGTACCGATTTATGGATGCCTCTACTAAATTTATTAATTTTTTACTAAGCTCCATCAAGGAAATGAAACATTTCGCAATTATCAAAAAAATAAAAATGATATGATGTGACATTATTTTTTCTGTCGAAGCATTTTAATTTATTAAAATAGATGTTGATCACTATTTATAAGTTTGTTTTTTTGATCCAGCTTTCCGCCACTGCTTATACCACACAACTTTTTTCTGAAATACCGTGTTGATGTCTTTAAAAGGGTTATCTTCAGATTCAAATAATAACAAATTGCGATCCAGCAAGCCCTCTATGCCGCGTATACTATAAAATCTTATGTATTTTGTAGATTTGGATTTGCAAAAAGTCTTGAGTGCATTATTAAATCCAGCCAATACGCGCCTGCGGTTTTTCTCCGGCTTAACTAAAAAAAGAAATTCAACAAAAAGCATAAAGTACGTATACTCGGATTGAGGTTACCCTATTTTTTGAGCCATTTGGATCTAGAGTTTTTCCGAGTTAGTTAATTCTTTTTCAAAAGCATTCGGAGTTTTCATTCCGATTGAAGAGTGCGGCCTTTCTTCGTTGTAGTACTTTCGCCACTTTTCTATTTTCTTCTTTGCATCGTTCAAGTCAAAAAATAATTCTTCATTCAAACATTCATCTCTAAAGCGCGAATTAAACGATTCGATAAATGCATTCTGCACTGGCTTTCCAGGTTGAATATATTCTATCGCAATATTATTACGATATGCCCAGCCCATAAATTCTTTTGATGACATTTCTGGTCC
>JACMMZ010000099.1 GCA_014378775.1 Pseudobdellovibrionaceae bacterium | reverse complement strand
CAATTTCGTATTCAGAATAAATACCTTCTTTACCAATTGATGAATGATGTATGGCCCATTCCGCACTAGATAAATGAAGTTCTTCCTTGGTTTTTTTATGAAATAAAACAAGCGGAGTCGTTAAAAAAGCAATGTTGTCATCAAAATCAAAAAAATAAAAACTACGCCCGCCACGAGAATGATTGCGGTCAGGCTCTTTGAGCCGTGTTTGTCCTAGTTCAAGCTGACTTTTTATTTTTTTATCGTCTTGATCACTCATTTACTTTTTCTTAGCCACTTTCATTGTTACTTTAATTGATACTTTCTTTTTAGATTTTGATTTTGATTTACTTCTTTTAGCAGACGGTTCCGGGGCTGTTCCGACTTTTTCCAAAACAATTTCAATAGCTTTTTCCGCGGTTAACGTTTCGACCGTTACACCCTCAGGTAATCCCACATTTGTTTTTCCCGCTTTTAAATAGGGACCGTAGGGTCCGTTAAATAATTGAACCATCATTTCAGTTTCTTGTCCGGGTAAAAGTCCGAAATCTTTGAGAGCGCTGGCTTTTCCGCGACCTTTTTTGGGCTGAGCCAAAATCTCGAGACATTTCTCTAAGTTCATCGTGAACACGGTCTCTGTTTTTGGAATGGATCGGTAATCGGCATTACAAAAAATATAGGGTCCGAATCGACCTACGCCCACTTTGACTTCTTTGTTCAGATCCGGATGCATCCCGACGGTTTTTGGCAAAGCAATGATTTGCAAAGCTTGTTCAAAAGTAATGTCCGCAAGCACCATTCCCGGTGGTAGCGATGAACGCTTAATATTTTCATCATCGTTTTCACCTTGTTGAACGTAGGCGCCGTAACGACCATTTAAAACATATAATTTTTTTCCTGAAACCGGCTCGATGCCCAAAGAATCTGCCCCTTTAATTTTTTGATCAATCAAAGATTCGATTTGTGCTCCGGTCACATCGGCTGGAGCTTCGGCATCAGGAATCGAAGCGCTGACATTTTCACCGTCACGTTGAGTTTTAACATAAGCACCGTAGCGTCCTACGTGGAATTCATACTGATCTAAACCAACTAATTTGATTGATCTGGCTTCTTCGGGAATAATTTTATCACTTTCCGTTTCTACCAAGGCTTTGAGGCCTTTGGCACCGTGATAAATACTCGTTAAATATTTCTCCCAATTGAGCTCTCCATCGGCAATTTCATCCAATGAATTTTCCATAGCCGAAGTAAAACCCAAATCAACATACTGGGCTAAATGCTGCGATAACAATTTTGAAACGACCATCGCCGTAAAAGTGGGTATGAGAGCGTTACCTTGTTTACGCACGTATCCGCGATCAATGATTGTTCCGATGACGCTGGCATAGGTTGAGGGACGTCCAATGCCTTCTTTTTCCATTGTTTGAACTAACGAAGCCTCGGTGTATCGAGCTGCTGGTTTAGTTTCGTGTGCCGTTGGTTCAATTTTTTCAGGCTTCACGATATCATTTAATTTCAACTGCGGTAATCGCACTTCACGCGATTCTAAATCGGCTTCAGGATCATCACTACCTTCAACGTAGGCTCTTAAAAAGCCTGGAAATTCAATGGTCGTTCCGGTTGAATTAAAAATAATTTCTTTTTTATCAGTTGCTACCGTAATTTTTGCTGACACTTGCTTTTGCTTGGCATCGTTCATCTGAGAAGCCATGGTGCGTTTCCAGATTAAATCATAAAGCTTAAACTGCGGTCCGACTAACCCGGTGGCCTCAGGATCTTGAAATACTACGCCAGCCGGGCGTATCGATTCATGGGCTTCCTGCGCCCCTTTAACTTTTTTATTGTCGTAGGTTCGCGGATCAGCGGGTAAATAATCTTTCCCGTACTTGCTGACAATGGCTTCGCGCGCCGCCTTGAGCGCCTCTGTTGATAAGAATGTGGAATCTGTTCTCATGTAGGTTATAAAACCTTGTTCGTAAAGCTTTTGCGCGACTTGCATCGTTTCGCGAGAACTTAATCCTAATTTACGATTCGATTCCTGTTGTAGTGTTGACGTAATGAATGGAGCGTAAGGACGTCGTGTAACCGGCTTTTCTTCCACGTCAGAAATTTTCCAAATTGCACTTTTGACTTGATTCATGATTTGCGTGGCAGATTTCTCATCTAAAACAATCATGTCTTTTCCTGAAATCAGATTTCCCGTTAAGCCATCAAAATCTTTTCCAGTTGCAATTCGTTTTGCGTCCACGCTGATTAATTTAGATTCGAATTTTTCCCCGGATTTTTCTAACTGGGCCGATAGGCCAAAATAACTGGATTTTTTAAATTTGATTCGTTCTTTTTCACGTTCGACAATCATACGCACCGCTACCGACTGTACGCGGCCGGCCGATAGCCCGTAGGCAACTTTCTTCCATAGCAAAGGCGAAATGGTATAACCCACAAGACGATCCAAAATGCGGCGAGTTTCCTGCGCCTTCACTAGGTTCTGATCGATTTCGCGTGTTTCGCTTAAAGACTTCATAATGGCTTCTTTAGTGATCTCGTGAAAAACCATGCGCTTAGTCGGAACCTTCGGTTTTAAAACTTCATTTAAATGCCAACTGATACTTTCACCTTCACGGTCTTCATCGGTTGCCAGATAAACCACATCCGCATCTTCCATTTTTTCTTTTAAGTTTTTAATTATTTTAATTTTATCTTTGGGAATACAGTAAAGTGGTTCAAAATGCTTATCTACATTTACGCCCAGCTGAGCCCATTTTTCCTTTTTTACTTTTTCAGGAATATCTTTTGCAGACTGAGGTAAGTCACGAATATGTCCCATGCAAGATTCAACAATAAATTCTTTGCCTAAAAATTTGCGGATGGTTTTCGCCTTAGTAGGTGATTCAACGATGACCAAGCTAATGCCGTAACTTGTAGGGGATGAGGTGGATTTTTTTGCCATAATCTATATTATATGTAGCCACTACCCTTAAAACACAATAGAATTTATTTTATATTTATGAAAAATATTTCCGACTTTTTAAATTCTCCATCACCGAAACCGATCCGTTTTCTTTTGACGGACATCGACGACACGATGACAACCGATGGGCGATTGACATCAGAAGCCTACGCCGCTCTTTTTAAATTACAACGTGCAGGCATCAAAGTTATTCCCATAACTGGACGTCCCGCGGGATGGTGCGAAATGATCGCACGTTTCTGGCCCGTGGCCGGAGTGGTGGGCGAAAATGGTGGATTTTATTTTCACTACACCGATAAAAAAATGCATCGTTGGTTTTCGCAACGCATTGATGAGCGTGAAGCAAATCAAAAGAAATTAGAAACGATACGCATCGATATATTAAAAAAAATTCCTGGTGCGCAAGTTTCTTCGGATCAATTTTGTCGCCTGACAGATCTGGCCATCGATTTTTGCGAAGATGTTCAACGACTATCTGATTCTGAAGTTCAAAAGATCGTGCGGATTTTCGAACATTACCAAGCCGTAGCAAAAATTAGTTCAATTCATGTAAATGGTTGGTATGGAAATCACACTAAACTTTCCACTGCGCTGCATATGCTTGAAGATCTTTTTAATCTCGGTGCGGATGAAGCCAAACAAGTTTGTGTTTATGCTGGAGACTCTCCGAATGATGAGCCAATGTTTGAATTTTTCCCCTTGGCCTTTGGCGTGGCTAATGTGAATGATTTTAAAAATCAAATGAAAACTCTTCCGCAGTTTGTATCCAATTATAAAAACGGCGCTGGCTTTTGTGAAATCGTAGATTTTTTAGAAAAAAATATGACCCTTAAACTATTTCGGGACTAAATTTTACCGTTATACTTCAAATATTCAGGTCGTGAATCGTCCCAAACAAAATGATGGATAGATCCGTTTGAAAAGACCTGATGATCCCAATCTACGCCTTGATTAAACGCAAACGTGATGGCTCTCATAACCATGCCGTGACAAAATATAGCGATATTATTTTGAGCAGTGTTTTGTGAAATCTCGAGAACGGCGTCCCGAATCCTGACCATCATTTGGCGTTTTGATTCGCCGGTTTGATATTTGAAATCCATATGATGTTCTTCGTACGAGCGCCATTTGATTATGGATTCTTCGGTGAACTTTTCCACTATTTCTTCGTACGTTAATCCTTCAGCTTCTCCAATATGAGTTTCTCGAAGGCGATGATCTTTTTGAATTATGATTTTTTGATCAGATAAAGCAATTTGCGCGGTTTCAAAGGCGCGACACAGATCACTTGAAAAAGCCGCTTCGATTTTCAGCTGGCTCATGAACGGTGCAATCTCAGCCGCCTGAGCTTTCCCGGTTGCGTTCAACGCTACATCGGTTTGACCTTGGAACCGCTTATCGCGATTCCAGTCTGTTTCTCCGTGTCGTATTAAATAAACATTTTTAAGTTTGGACACAGTTGAAACCGACTCCTTGAAAAACTATTTTCTATTTGAAGTCGATTTAGCTTTGCGGTTTTTTCTTTTCAAACGCTTTGATTTTGCTCGAGCACTTTTATTTTTAGCATTTTTCTTTTTTCCGCCAACTTTGATAGCCATGTAAACTCCTTGTTTTTTATTTTTTAATATTACTTTGATTTAAAAGCGCTGCAAAGGGATTATTCTTAAAATTATCTTTTGCAGGCATATTCGTCGTCGGGTTGTTATTAAAACTCGGCTTTCCGCCTGGTTTAAAGCCACCTTGCGATCTAGGCTGACCGGGCTTCGACGGATCAAACTTAGACGGAGGTGATTTCGGCCCAAAATCTTTTGTATCACGGAAAGCTTTGTGTTCCGGAGCCGCTTCCAATTTCATGGATAAGGCGATTTGATTTTTGGCCAGATCCACTTTGAGTACGCGAACAGTCACTTGATCTCCAGGGTTAACCACTTTACGCGGATCTTCGACGAACTTGTGAGCCAGTTCAGAAATATGAACCAAACCATCTTGATGAACTCCGATATCCACGAAAGCCCCAAAATTAGTGACGTTGGTCACTAATCCAGGACATATCATGCCCTCTTTCAGATCTTTAACTTCAAAAATGTCATCTTTAAAATTGAAAACTTTGAATGGATCTCGTGGATCACGACCCGGCTTTTCTAATTCTTTGACGATATCATCAAAAGTAAATTCACCCACGATCGAGGCCCATTTGGTGCGTGCGCTCAAAAGTTTTTTGGCGCCTTCCCCGATCAGTTGATTAATATTTACATTCAGATCCGAAGCCATATCGCGAACCGCAGCATAGCGCTCGGGATGGATCCCGGTTGAATCCAAAAATACTTTTCCGCTGGGAATTCGTAAAAATCCAGCGGCTTGTTCATAAATTTTTTGCGAGAACCGAGGGATTTTTGATAACTCGGATCTATCTTGAAATAAACCATTTTTCTTTCGGTATTCAACTACCGCAGTGGCCAAGCCCGGACCAATTCCCGAAACGTAAGCTAAAAGCGACGACGATGCCGTATTCACGTCAACACCGACATTGTTCACACAACTTTCAACCACAGCCTCTAAGCCTTTTTTTAGCGAAGATTGATTCACGTCGTGTTGGTATTGGCCGACTCCGATCGATTTCGGATCAATCTTAACTAATTCAGCCAACGGATCCTGAAGTCTGCGTGCAATCGAAATCGCGCCTCTGACCGTGATATCTAAATCCGGAAATTCTCCACGAGCCACATCGCTGGCCGAATATACCGAAGCGCCTGATTCATTCACCATAATAACGGGAATTGCATCTTTACCTATTTCTTTTAAAACTTTTTTCAAAAAGATTTCAGTTTCACGACCCGCAGTTCCATTCCCCACTGCGATCGCTTCAATCGTTATTTGCTTTGTAACTTCATTTAATAAAGTTTTAGCTTTTTGTTCAGCGCCATCACTGAGTGTGTGCATAACCGTATGAGAAACAAAATTTCCGCCCTTGTCGATTAAGGCGATTTTACAACCCGTTCTTAAACCAGGATCGACTCCGAGGATACATTTTGCACCGTACGGCGACCCTAATAAAACTTTTCTGACGTTTTCCGTAAATACTTTAATCGCGTGTTCATCCGATTTTTCTTTTAATTTGGCGTGCACTTCGTTTTTAACTGAAGGAATAACGTAAACGTTTAACGCTAATCGTGCCGAATCTTTTAAAAAGGTTCCGATGGCATGATCAGGATTTGTTGTGGCAAATTTTTCATAGGATTTAAGTAGCATCTCGTCGTCACCCACAAGATCAACCGTTAATTCCTCTTCTTCCCAACCGCGCTTCATTGCCATGTAGCGGTGAGAAAATTTTTCCTCTAATAAATTCTTAACTAAATCGCTGTAGTCTTTCGAATACATTTCGTATTTTGAATTTGGTTTGTAACCTTTTGAGGCCTTGGCTGAAACTTTACCTTGATCGAAATAATTTTTGACCACTGATTCTCGAAGGCTCGCTTCATTGGCAATTCTTTCCACCAAAATATCTTGCGATCCTTTCAAAGCGTCATCATAAGTAACAATTTTCATATCCGGATTGAGAAACGATTTCGCTTTCATTTCCATGGTTAACGGATCTTTACCGCCATGAGCTTGATCCCACATCCAATTAGCTAAAGCTTCCAGACCCGCATCACGAGCAATCGTAGCTTTGGTTTTTTTCTTTTTCTTGAACGGTTTATAAATTTCTTCCAGTTCATTTAAGTCCCAAGACAATTGAATACGCTTTTCAATTTCCGGCGTTAAATTCTTTTGCTCGCCAATTTCTTTGATCAAAAAGACTTTACGCTTGACTACTTCTTCATACAAAGCGGCTGCTTCGATGACCGCACGAATCTGCACTTCATCTAAATTTCCCGTTTTTTCTTTACGGTACCTGGCGATGAAGGGAACCGTTCCGCCCTCGGCAGCTAATTCTAAAACGGCTGCGGCGGATTTTAAAGGCACAGAAGATACAAAACGAGTTAAATACCCTTGAAGAGTTTGTTCCATAAATAACCTCTCTAATTACAAATGAACGTGATTAAATTGCCTATGACGATGCGAATTTTAAGTCTTCGGATTTGGCATGGAAATATCTTAATTTGGCTTGTAGTTACTAATCAACATTTTTATGCCGTTTTCAAACAGCACCTCGAGCCGGTCGTTGTCATTGGTTAGCACAAAACCCCAACCGAGAATTTTATGTTCAATGGGCTTTAAAGATTCAAAAGTGTCGGTCATTTTGTACGTGGTGGCTTTATCTTTCCCGTGTCGTTTAAACAGCTCTTGCCATTTAGCTTTTTCATCAGTTGCATTGCCACGCTCAACTTTAATCGCTTTAAATTTGCTCGCTTTTTCTACTTTTTCTGCAGTTTGACCGATTTTGACTGCGGCCATTTCAGCTTTCGCCATCCCAATCAAAGTGTCGCCCGTATTTTCTTCAACCACTTCGTCAGTTTCTTCTTCGATTTCAACTTCGACTGGTTTGGATTTTTTTTCTAGAACTTTTAAAGCGGGCTTAGCGGCTGGCTTCAGAGCCACCTTCGGTAGAACTTTAAGAGCAACTTTACTGACTGGCTTAGAGGCTATTTTAGCAGCGGGTTTAACTATTTTTTCAGCTTTTTTCGGTTTCACTTCTTTGGTCACTTTTTTAGCCGTTTTACTGACGACTGCGACCACTTTTTGAGTCAATTTCGAAACTGATTTTGTCAGTTTGCTCGCAATTGATTTGGACTTAACCGCTTTTTTGGAATCTTTTTTAACAACTTTTTTCTTAGCCATAAGTACTACATATATCTTGCAGCACGTCTGGGACAAGTAAAATGGTGTCTTTTCTGTTGCGAAGCATTACTCTCAAATCATGACTGACATTAATTCTGCCGACCTCAATGGGTTTCAAAGTCTCACCAAACGAAACTTTACAAATATGAAATTCTCCCACGTCACGACTCCTGAAAAAGGAAATTCCTCATCGTTAGTTTTTTCGTCTCAGGTGGCACAAACCGAAACTGCTGTTAAAAATGGAGTCGCGGGATTTATTGTTCTTGAAAAAATTTATGATCAAGTAAAGCCTTTATTTTCCGACAAACACTGCGTTTGGACTACCAAACAGATTAACGCCGCTATGGTCGAAGTTCTCGCGGTTTTTGATCGAACTACGAAAGAAGGCGGAATTCATCCGTCAGCGATCGTTCACGCCACCGCAAAAATCGGGAAACAAGTGAGAATCGGAGAGTACGCCGTCATCAAAGAACACGTAATCATCGGTGACCATACAATCATTTCCGCCCACGTCGTGATCGAAAGTTATTGCGAAATCGGAGCGCTCTGCCGAATCGCTTCTCACACCACGATTGGATCTGACGGTTTTGGTTATTACACCGACAAGAACTTTGCTCATCACAAAATCCCCCAGATCGGCAAAGTGGTCATCGAAGATCATTGCGACCTCGGCAGTCACTGTTCCGTTGATCGGGCTACCTTGACCGAAACCCGCATCAAAGCAGGCTCAAAATTGGATAACTTTTGTCAT
>JACMMZ010000098.1 GCA_014378775.1 Pseudobdellovibrionaceae bacterium | reverse complement strand
TTAATTAATACTTTTTGTGGCGGCCATAGCTCAGTTGGTAGAGCACTGGATTGTGATTCCGGTTGTCGCGGGTTCGGGCCCCCGTGGTCGCCCCCGTTTATTTTTGTTTAAAGTTTAAATCCAATTCTTTTTTGAGTATCTTCCACTACGTCTTCACCAAAAAGATTTAGAACAAGATCTACAAGATTCATCATTTTTTCTCTTTTATTTCCGGTAGCGACAACATTGATATATTCATCGGTAAATATTTGAATCATTCGATCACGATCAAAGGCAGATTTCTCATGCACACGTTGTATATCTTCATAATCTTTAGGCGCGCCACGATCAATTTTGCTAATGGCTAAATCGTACTGATCAAGGTACCACACGCGAAGATTTTTTTTAGGAAAGTCTTTAAATTTAGAACGACTCCGATGACCTTCAGGCGGATAAAAAACGCCACGAGAAGATAAATGGAGATCTAATTTTAAATCGACTACTTCTTCCCGAAATATTTTATCAAAATCGGGATCGATGATTCCGTCAATATCGACATCATTCGTTACTTTACTCACATTATAACCCAGTATGGCTGAAGCGCCTCCGATAACAAAAACATCTAATTGTTTGTTCAAACGCGCATCAACTCGTGCAAATAAAGATTCTAATTGGATTTGCGAAACTGTTCCCATTTTTCCCATCTCTGCAAATGATCTTGCACTTGCCCTCGAACCTTTAAATTCCATTTTAATGCTAAAGTATTTTTATCAAACAACTCAGGAAAGCGCGATTTTGTTGATAAAACTAAAAACTCTACTGGTATCGATTTTGCGGGCTCCAGTAATTTCAACATTTCATCGAACTTTTCATGTGGATGAAACTTCCGGGCCATTTCGACAAAATAACCGAATACGTTTACTTGATTTGCGTTGAAGGCCGCCGCAACTATTTTCAATGGATTCAAGTTCTTAACATTGCAATGAAGGACATAAGGTAAGAGCGTCTCATAAACACCATCACCGCGCGCACGCTTAAGCGATTCCTGGACGCTCATCTCTAACGAAAGATTTCCTTCATTAGAATGAGCTAATGGTGCACCCCACTTAACTAAACTGCTAAGTAAATTTTCTTCAGTTAATCGAGGAGTAAACTCTACTTTAAAATTTAAAGCTTGAGCTACTGTCGTCAGATTATCGAGCTTCATGTTTTTAGTTTTAACTGCATTATGGAGCGCTTGTCGGCTCAAGCCGGTCTCTTTTTCCAAATGAGAAAGATTCTGTGATTTCAATTGTGTAAAAAAATCGAGTGTTTTCATAATCTATCCTAACAAAAATTTACTGTAAAGTCAACTTTACAGTAAATTTATCGGCTTTATATATGAAAATCTCAATAGTCATAATCGAAACACTAAATAATGTAGACATATTAGGTACTTAAGATATTTTCAAATGAGACCTTTGATCACGGCCATAGCTCAGTTGGTAGACCACTGGATTGTGATTCCGGTTGTCGCGGGTTCGAGCCCCGTTGGTCGCCCCAGTTTTTAAAACTCCGGTTAAAAAAGAAAAATTTTCCCTTCCCGTCCGTCCTTTAGTCCGCTGTATTCAAAACTGGGCGCCCCCGTGAACATGTCAAAAATTTAATGTGCTTCCGTAGAGTTGTCAGTGCTTCAATGTAGTACGACTAACTAAGGGGGCTTATGTTTAACGTAAAAATCTCGACTCTCATGATTTGCACTTTAATTTCCTTTCAAAGCTTTGCTGACAAAGGTAAATTCTTTGATCATTCCATAACGGTCATTTTTGAAAATACCAATTACGCCAATGCCATCAAGCAGCCTTTTTTTAATCAGCTCGCAACCCAAGGTGCGCTTTTTTCAAATTTTTCTGCATTAACTCATCCGTCTCAAGGTAACTACGTCGCTTTGACGTCGGGATCATTGAACGGAGTGATTAATGATAAAAATGTTGATATTAATGCGGCAAATATCGTCGATTTGTTGGAGGCTAAAAAATTAACTTGGAAAGTTTACGCCGAAGATTATCCTGGAAAATGTTTTACCGGAAACATTAACGGCTATGTGCGCAAACATAATCCTTTTATTAGTTATTTGAATATTCAAAAAAATACCAGTCGGTGCGCAAATATTGTAAATGCAAATCAATTCGATATTGACGCTAAAAATGGTTCGTTACCTAATTATAGTTTTTTCGTACCTAACCTCAAAAATGATGGTCACGATACCGGAGTGAGCTATGCCGATAAGTGGTATAGCAAAAAATTTGCGCCGTATTTTGCAGATCCCCAATTTATGAAAAATACTGTTTTCATAACGACCTTTGATGAAAGCGGCGTCAGCTTTAAGAATCAAATTTACACCAGTATTGTTGGTGGCAACGTAAAACCCGGCGAAATTAAAAATGCAGTGAACACCTACAGTCTTTTGAAACTATTAGAAGAAAATTGGAACCTAGGTGATTTAGGAAAATCCGACAAGACCGCGGTTTCTATCCCTTTGATTTGGCTTTGAGGCTCATCTTGAGTTTGACATTTGATGTCTGCTCGATGAATCTTATGCTGTGAGGAAATTAAAAACACCCGTATCAATCATATTACTTTTTGTGTTCGGTTTTTTATCCTTTAAAAATCTATTCACTCAATATAATGAAAATTCAAATCATCATTGCGATGAATTCGGACATATTCATAATTATCAACTCGCCGCTAAAGCCGAAACATCAAAGTTTCCCTCGTTCAAAATAGTATCAGTTTCAGCGCAAAATTCCGATGACTTGTCAGATTGCCATGAAGGAAAGTTTGTTTTCAGTCATGCTTTGATATCCGAAGTTTGGGTTGAACAAGATTTGTTTGTTTCACGTAAAAACTTTGTAATTGATTTTAAAATTGAAGACCATTTTGCTCGCCCATACCTCGAGCCGGCTCGAAAACCTCCTCGGCTGATTTAAATAATCAGAATTAATTCATCATTTTATTTTTATAAACATTAAATTAATAAGGTTTTTATATGCGTTTTTATATTTTATTTGCCAGCTTATTTTTCACCATCTTTTTTTCTAACAGAGCTTTTTCCTTTTACACTCCCAGTATCAGCGCCAACGCTTTATTTCTTTATCAAAATTCAAACTTTCATAAAGAAGATGCTAATCCCCTTAACTTAGATGAAAAGCCTAACGGCTTTGATGTGCAAGAAACCGAGCTTCAGTTTTACTCCGACGTTGATCCCTACACCAGGCTGAGCCTTCTTTTGTCGGTCGCCCCGCACTACGTGACTGACGGAGTAAAGATTTCCCATGAATGGGGTATTGAGCCCGAAGAAGCTTTTGCAGAATCGAATGTGATTTCGGATGTCACGTTGAAGATCGGTAAATTTAAAGGTGCGATGGGAAAACACAATACATTACATCCGCACGCTTATCCTTTTATCGGGGCTCCTTTGGCCAATGATAAACTTCTTGGTGACGAAGGATTCAAGGATGCCGGAGTGTCGGCAGCCGTTCTCGTTCCAACATCGTGGTTTAACGAAATCACTTTGCAATATCTCAAAGGAAAAGGCGACAACAGTGAATTCAATTCGCCGGCGGCGGCGCAAGGCGTGGGCTTGGTCCATTGGAAAAATCTTTTTGATCTGACCGATTCCACAACCTTTGAAATTGGAGGCTCGTTTGCGCAAGGTGGAAATTCTTTTCGCCAAACCACGGCTTTATCCGGGGCTGATCTCACTTTGAAATGGCGCCCCTCCGAGGGCGGCAAATACACCTCGTTTTTATTAGCGGCTGAATATTTATCGCGAAAACAATCTCAAGCTGGATTGACCGATGAAATTGGAAATGGTTTAGCTTCTTGGATTCAGTATCAATTCGCGCAAAGATGGACCGTCAGTTATCGCTATGATGATCTCGGAATAAAAAATACTTTTGATCCCAATCTTTTACCCAATGGTACAATCACTCGAAATTCCCTGGGTCTTATCTTCGCCCCGTCCGAATTTTCATCTTATAAATTTGAATACAACCAAACTCACGACACCCGGTTAAACGCCGATCAAGACGACACAGAAAAATCCATTTTTTTGCAAGCTAACTTCACCATTGGCGCCCACCCCACCCACTCTTACTAAGGAAATCATATGAAAAAACTTATTATCATTTTTTGCTGTTTACCGACTTTTTGTTTCGCTAAAATTCAAGTAGCCACAACCACGACCGATTTAGCTTCAATCGTGCGAGAGGTCGGATTAGATAAGGTGGAGGTCTTCTCTATCGCCAAAGGAACGCAAGACCCCCACGATATCCCGGCCAAGCCCTCTTTCATGGTCAAGCTTCGTTCCACCGATTTAGTCATCGCCCAAGGAGCCGAACTGGAATCTGCTTGGATCAATCCTTTGATTCAAGGTTCACGAAATCCAAAATTAATGGCCAAAGATGGATTTTATGAATTAGCTGCTGAACTGGATCCGATTGAAGTTCCGAAGGGAAATATTTCACGAGCCGACGGTGATATTCACCCCGGAGGAAATCCTCATTTTCAATTGGACCCAATGCGTTTGGGGAAAGCCGCTCTTTTAATTGCCGATCGATTAAGTTCTATTTCTCCAGGGGATAAAGATTTCTTTTTAAAAAATGCGCAGAAATTCCAAACTTTGATGAATGATAAATTAAAAAATTGGAAAGATCGCATCAAAAAAACGGGAATCACCGAAGCCGTCACTTATCACAAAACTTTTTCTTATTTTTGCGATCGATTTGAAATCAAGTGTGACGTTCAGCTTGAACCTAAACCCGGAATTCCTCCGACCCCGAGCCATACGCTTTCGGTAGTCAATCAAATGAAAAAAAGAAATATCAAACTGGTTCTAATCGAAAATCTTTATGAGGACTCCGTTGCTCCCAAATTGAAACAAGAAGTTCCAAATATTTTGATCGATGTGGTACCAGTCTCAGTTGAAGGTGAACCGGGAATTTCAACTAATGAAAAACTGATTGAACGCCTTGTGATGGCTTTTGAAAAAGGAAAAAAATAATGCAAGCCCTAGAGTTTTTAGCTGCACCGATGGTGTTAGCGGCACTCTTGGTGCTGATTCACGCCTACTTAGGACTTCATGTGCTGGAGCGTGAAGTGATTTTCGTTGATATCAGCTTATCGCAAGTGGCCGCTTTAGGCGGCGCGGTCAGTCTTTTCTTCGTGAGCGAAGAAGGCGGCGGAATGCTGGCATTGTCTTTGTCGTTATCTTTTTGTTTAGTCACTTCATTAGCGCTAGCTTTACTTCGACACTATGAAAAATCAATTTCCCAGGAAGCCCTTATCGGCATGAGCTACGCTTTAGCCAGCGGAGCCATGATTTTGGTGGCCGACAAACTTCCGCATGGATCGGAACATCTTAAAGAATCACTTATCGGGAATATTCTATTCGTTACTTGGCCGCAAGTTCTGCAAACTTTTTTGATTTATGCAGCCATTGGTTTGGTCCACTGGTTTTTCCGTAAACAATTCTGGCAAGCTTCTCGTGGTGAAAAAGGCGTATTCTGGTGGGATTTTTTATTTTATTTTTTATTCGGAATCGTCATCACCTTTTCAACTCGCCACGCCGGTGTATTAGTGGTTTTTTCAATCTTAGTTGCACCAGCCGCTTTAGCGAGTCGATTTTTCCCGGGAAAAAAGACTTCCTTGTGGCCAAAGCTTGTTTTGGCTTGGGGGGTAGGAATCTTAGGACTGTTTCTATCATTTATTTTGAGTTACAATGCCGATTTACCGACCGGAGCCACGATTGTTTGTACTTTGACGACTCTTTTCTTCCTGGCTTTACTTATTCGGCCCAAGAAGATTTTAGCGACTCAATGAAATTACATGTCTTGGTAAACCTTGAGCATCTGCTGCGTAAGACTTTTTAATTCCTCTGCTGAACGAGGGTTAAAAAAATCAATATAGATTTGCCCGATGGTGGAATGCATAAGGCCTTGAATCAATCGGCCTTGGTTTTTTAATAAATCGTCATTATAATCAAATAGGACCATCCTTTCGGACTGTCCTTTCATCGCCAGCGTCAAATATTCGTACATCAAACGGCCTGCGCGCCCATTCCCATCTTCGAACGGATGAAGTGACATGAAAGTTTTGTAAAGTAAAATGGGGTCTCTGTCGGCATTTTTATATTTATTTTCAGTATCAACGACGCGTAGAAGCGCTGCTCGACCCGGCTTGGTAAAAAATAATTCTGTCATTTCCATTAATATCTTTTTATAAGTCGCTTTCGTCTGCTGAGCCACTGGCTGAGACGCTAAAAATTTTTTATTTTCTTTGATGTACTGTTTGAGTTCATCACTGATCGGTAGCCGCTTGGATAATTCCATTAAGTTTGTCATATCCGCATAAGTAACAAGCGCCTTTTGGAAACCCAAATCGATCACCGATTCGTTAGACACGGATAAAAATTTATTTCTTTGAACAACATCTAATTCAAAATTGCTGAGCTTGATCTCTTGTGTATCACTTTTTTCGTCCGGACTCATGACGACGTCATAGTCTCGAATTTTGGCATCGTGACCCAAAATAAATCTAAACTGAGATTTAAATGTTTTTGCGGATAGGATTTTATTTAAGTCGACTTGCTTTCGACCCGCCTCATTTTTTTCTGCAAAATCGAATAACTCTTGAATCGAATTACCTTCAAGGACTTTTGTTTTGTTTAAAACTTTAAAAACATGCTCAAGGCTGACGTAATCAAGTAACTTGGCCCATTTATTCTTAATTATTATTTTTTGGGAAAGCTCGTGAAAATTGTTAATGTAATAATGCAGAGGATCATTGAAGATCTTCATTTTTTTAGAAAGTTCATTTTTTAAATTTTTAAACTGGGTCGGACTTAAATGATCAATTGTCTTGGTACCAATCAATTTTGCACCAATCGCTAAAATTTCTGGCGACTGCAATTGGGATGTCCAAAAAGCATCGGTGATCCGAGTTTGAGGAGTCACCGTTTTTAAATGTTTAGTCGTGAGAACCGAAAACCAAGTCTCAGTGGCTTGATAAGCATCAATTCCCAACTTGGAAAAACTTTTTGCAAGCTGAGACGTTTCAG
>JACMMZ010000009.1 GCA_014378775.1 Pseudobdellovibrionaceae bacterium | reverse complement strand
GCGAAAATTTCCGCCAGAAGTAGCAGATGAAGGAATGGGCTATCGTGGCGAGTTCAAAAAAGAAAATGGTTGTTGGCTGCTTAAATATTTTCTTGCTGGTGACTGAGAAACGGAGGCAGTGAAGTGACAAACAAATTGTTATCTCAAAAGTAATTGCATGTTTCTTGCTTAAGGTAGGTGCGGAGGTACTGTGCGACGAAAAAACATGAAATCTGCCCCCGAAAGAAAAGAAAAACAACTTAAAGACTTCAAAGACGGTTTAACCGGGCAAACTGAGAAGCAGCATAGATGTACGCAACGCCTAATTTATCATTACTGAATTCCACTTATAAATCTAATCACTAGACTAATCAGGCCACCAGCAGCGATCATAATTAAAATCTGATTCCTTAGAAGATTTTTTTTTGGATCAGAATAGTTACGCATGAGCGGCCATGCTAAACACAGTAAAACAATTAAAATTAAAAATCGGATAGATCGTTCATCCACCGTGAGGTTAACCTTTCCGAATTCGATTTTTAATCCACACTAAAATTTGAGAATTTTTATCATTAAATAAATCTTCGCGCATCTTTTCAATGGAGAATACGACAATATCTTTGTGACGAATTTGCTCAAGGCCTGGTTGCTTAACGAGCTCGCGCCAGGCTTGATGAATTAAGTCCACTTCAGCTTCCGATAGCACTGGTGCATGCGCGCCTAGTTGATAGCTCCATGTTTCCCCTTTCGATCCCACCACTTTGAATAGAACAGGATGATTTGGTTTGTCTGGAATTTCATCCCAAGCCTCGCCAATTCGAAATGCTTGCTCATCGGGTGTGAAGACTGAGGATTGTCCGACAATGATTTCCGCAGTCTTTAATTGTGATGCTGTGAGAGCAATAGCCTGAAACACATTTGTCGACGGGACTACTAACAATTCAACATGTTTTCCTTCTTTTTCAGCAATAGAGACGACGCGGCTAAAAAGAATTTGTTCATAATCTGTAAATAGCTCGCTAGTGTGAATATTTTCATGGCCGGTATCGGGACCCGCTAACCGATGAACTGTCATCACGATCAGATCCTGTTTATGTGTATCAACTGTTTGTACAGTTCGCGTAACATGAGCAAGAGTTTGGAAATCTCGAACCAAACACATCACATTTCCAGGCTTTACGTTGAGTGAGCGACTACTGATATCATCGCTTGGTGCCAGCTGAAATTGATCAACTTCAACATGCGCAGCGGATCCGCGTTTGCGTTGATTGATATGTTCAGATATATGAAAAATAGCGTAAAAGACTAGAGTGAATGCAATACCGCTTACTGTTGCAACTTGCTTGGTTATTAAATTCACTCCAGCTATAGCGAACATGGCTGCGGCAACAAAACCAAGGCCGATAGGGATTTCCCAATTTCCAAGTTGAATATTAAATGGAACTTTCCACTCACGAGCTGAACGATCTTTGTAACGAAGCACTAACATTGCTAGACCTTTAAATGCGAATGACCAAATAACACCAAATGCGTAGGCTTCGCCGAGTATATAAACATTTCCGCGAGAACCTGCTATCGTAACGATTTGTAAAATAGCTATTAAATTTATGAGTCGATAAGTTGTACCATATTTCGGATGTGGAGCTCTAAACCAATCGGTCAACACACCGTCTTCGCTGACTCGATTCAAAACACCATTGGCTCCAATAATTGCGGTGTTCACAGCTCCTGCCAACATGAGAAAACCTACAATTACAATGAATCCTTGAAATAAGAGTTTTAGCGCCATTGGACCAACAAGATACATTGCGATTCCGCTAATTAAATTATCGCTAAATTGAGCGCGCAAATGATCAGGAATTATAGCGTAAGCAAAGAAAGACACCAAAGACGTAAAAACCAATGAATAAATAAAAATAATTAAACCAGCCTTCATCAGATTAGCGTGCTTAGGATGCTCTAATTCCCGATTAACCTGCGCGAGTGATTCCTCTCCGGACATTGCTAAGAATGAGTGGCCGAATGCAATTAAAATTCCAATTAGCCCCAAAAGCTTTCCTGCGTTCGGAATCAGTCCAAATCTACTTTCAGCCTCGGGCGCGGCAATAACTGCTCCATCCGATGGGAATACTTGTTTAGGCAACTCTACCAATGCATTTGGATTTAAATCTGGTAACCAACCGACAGCATCCTTGTTGAATGAAAGGTGGGATGGAATAGGTGAAGGTGGTAGACGCTGCGTCTCAGGCTTGGTTGCAATTGTAAGCGCGCACCAACCGATCATGATTACCACCATAACAGTTACTACCCACATTATTCGTAATGCATCAGTTGATGATTCATGAACCCCGCGTGTATTGCGCCGCCAAAAGTAAATTGTGACTAAGGTGGCTAGACCCGCTGCTATTAAATTGATTGTATCTTTATCCGGAGCCCACGGATGACCAAAATAAGTCATTGTCTGTGCGACTAGTCCAACAATGTATTGTCCAGCAGAAACACCAGATATTGGGCCCGTTAATATATAATCAAACATGAGTGCTGAAACAGAAAGTTTTGCTAGCGTGCCGCCCATTGCTTCTTTAACAACTCTGTATACTCCACCGCGTGTAAACATCGTACAGGATTCAACATAGACTGCCCTAACCGCATAAGAAAACAGCATTACGCCGAAAATAAACCATGGCGCTGCCGGACCCACAGCTTGCTCAGCAATCCCGCCTACGTAAAAGGCTGAGGATCCCAAGTCGTTTAGTACGATAGCGGCTGCACGCCAGAATGAAATAAAACTCAACATAACTGATGTGGCGACTACAACTTTGATTTTGCGGCCTGACAATAAATCACTACCAATAGAATTAATCTTTGAGGCCATTTTTTGAACTCCCTTTACGATTTGCCCCAAGATTAAAGTGATGTTATTCAGTTGGGCAGTAAAAAGGCGGTAAAAACCTGATGAATCGGAGCGGATTCAGCCCAAAATTAAGATATTTAGAACACTCTGGCGATCTAATCAGAATGATCTTTGGTGTAGCATTGACCACATTTTTAAGCGTTATGCTTGAACCATTCATCGGATATCGAGCCGTAGGTTTTATCTTTTTATCTTCAGTCTTGGGCATGAGTTTCTTAGTGCCTATCCTGCCAGCAATTGGCTCGGCCATTCTCAGTTCACTTATTTGGGATTATTATTTTATTCCACCTAAGTTCACTTTTCATATCGAAGAAAAAGAAGATCTCTTTATGCTTGCCGCCTATTTTTTATCCGCGATCGCAACAGGAATTCTCACCACCCAAATCGCAAGACAAAAACGTCTCATCGCAGATCGTGAGTTAAGAACACAAATTTTATATAAAACAGCAAAAGCAATTGGTGAAGAAAGAGAGCAAAATAAACTTGTCACTATTATCGAGAATTTAATTTCGGATGGATTTGGTTTTAAATGTAAATTTCACTTCGCACAATATCTTGGTTTAAAGAATAATACCCTGAGCTTTGAAGCGGGTAAGCTTTCCAATCGTGAACTTGAGTCAGCTGAATGGTCATTTAAAACAGGTGCCCTTGTTCGAGATGACCGTGGACGGCTAACATTACCACTTAAGGGCCATCAATCTTTTATTGGTATTATGCTGATCGAAATAAAAACTTTAGTGCTTATTAAAGAAGATGAGTCCTTACTTTTAACGATCAGTGAACAGACTGCGGTTGCAATTGAAAGACTCAACCTTGAGGAAAAGGCGAAGGAAGCTTCACGCTTACAAGAATCCGAGCGATTGCATCAGACTTTGCTTAATTCCATCTCACACGAGTTTAGGACTCCATTGACTGCTATTCTCACCGCCACTGCGGCACTACAGCAGCGTGGTCATGGATCTGATCAAGTCAGCACTCAGTTATATCAAGCAATTACTAGCGCAGGTGGAAGGCTTAATAGACTCGTTGAAAATTTGCTCGACATGAGCCGACTTGAAAGCGGTATTTTGATTTTAAAAAAAGAACTTCATGATGTAAATGACTTAATTGGCGTTGCCGCTAAAGGCACATCAGGAACACTTTGCACAAATCCAATTATAACAAAAGTGGCACCTAATCTACCTTTAATCGTGATAGATTTCGGTCTGATCGTCCATGTACTTGCTAACTTAATTTTAAATGCTTCGTTATACTCACCTGTCGGATCAGAAATATCCGTTTCAGCAGAGACCAATAATGATGCGCTGATTATAACCGTTTCCGATCAAGGTATAGGAGTTCCCCCTGAGCATTTAAATCGAATTTTTGAAAAATTTTACCGCGTGCCCGGAAGCCGCGCTGGTGGAACAGGTCTAGGCCTAACCATTGCACAAAATATAATTGAGCTGCATGGTGGAAAGTTAATCGCTAAGAATAAAACACCGAGTGGATTATGTGTTTCATTTTCACTTCCTTGTAATTTGGGCCTTGAAAAAATGTCAGGCCCTTTGTGAAGGTTATTAAAACAACTAAACTTTTGATCGTTGATGATGAGCAGTCAGTAAGAAATTCGTTACGACTTGGCCTCGAGCCATGCCACTACGAAATTCAAGAGGCATCTTCGGGCAAGGAAGCTGTTGAAAGAGCTACAATTTTTGCACCTGATTTAATTATTTTAGATCTGTGCCTTGGCGATACTGACGGTTTACAAGTTTTAAAGGATATTCGTAAATGGTCAAACGCTTCAATTTTAATTTTAACCGTCCGCGATGCAGAAAGTGACAAGGTTCAACTTCTGGATGCGGGCGCCGATGACTATTTAACAAAGCCTTTTAGCCTCTCAGAGTTAATGGCACGCCTTCGTGTGCTGGAACGTCGAACTTACGCAGGAGAAATAAATCAGCCCATCGTTAAATATAATGGTTTTGAAATAAACTTTGTTGCACAAACGGTCCAGATAGATTGCCGAGAAATCAAAATTACCAGCACTGAGTTTCAGCTTCTTCGTATTTTAGTACAAGCTGCAGGCAAAGTGATATCAGCTAAGGCGCTATTAGCCCAGGTCTGGGGAGATGCGGGACTTGAAAATCCACATTACATTAGAATTTACATTGGAAGCCTGCGAAAAAAAATTGAGAAAAACCCTTCTCTCCCTACATTTATCATTACTGAGATGAGTGTAGGGTACAGATTCAATATGGGTAGACTGCCATGATTAGTCTGCAATGATAAAAGTCGACTCCTGCGTAAATTTGCATTAAATGGAACAATTAGAGACTCAGCTCCTTACGCGGTTGTTAGAAAAATTGGTGTTACCGGGTAAGCATCTTACTTACAATGTCGGCAAAAATAGATACGATTATAAGTTTTACGACTGCTGAAATGAGTGAATCATTTTTTCAATTTCCATTTTTTGCCACTCCTTTTTGAATTCATTGAGATTATTGTCACCTGACTAATATGTAATGTAAGGGCGCTGAGTCATTTGCTCATTTGATATGACAAATCGGTTTTACAGACTGAAATTTGGACGTGGTTAAAAATTCTAGGGAGGAATTCATGAACTTATTATCAAGAATCAAATCTGTACTTTTGGTATCAACTATAATGTTTGCCGCCATGCAAGCTAGTGCTCGCTGTGGGGTGTTAAGATGGTCAATCAAAACTGGTTCTGATCAAGGCATTTCTAAAATTGAGTTAAGTAAAATTCACCCAAACACGATTGAAAATTTAATCAAGCTACAAGCTCCCAAAAATCTTCCACAAGCAAGTAGACTGTCACCAACGGAAACTGAAGTTTATCAGCTTCAGGCAACCTTGCTTGAGGTAAATCAAACTGATGATTTAGATTATCATCTTTTAATTGCTGATTCATTGGGGCACCAAATGATTGCAGAGATTCCAGATCAACAATGCGTTGCGAACAGCAGTCTTTTAAAAAATCAAATTCAGAGCGCACGGAATTATATAGATCAAAAAATGCAAGTTTCTCATCAACCCCAAAAGGTAAATGTACCAATCACGTTAACTGGAATTGGCTTTTTTGATGTACCGCATGCCCAAGGTGCGGCCGCAAATGGAATTGAAATACATCCTGTATTAGATATTACTTTTTCTAATACTCAAAAACTTAATGAATAGGTCGTTATGAAAATTATTTTATCAATAACTTTAGTATTTCTAACATTGGGCTGTTCAACAAAAGAAATAATAAATTCTTCAGATAGGCTTCCTTCGAGCACTAAACACTATGATTGTTTTGAGTATGAGCAATCTAAAGATTCAACCCCAATTCGCGTTGCATTTGATTATTTAAAAGTTGAAGAAATTTTCAACGTAAAAGTAAAGCTTAAGTCCGCAGATAGTGAGATTGAGGTTTTTAGTTCAGATAATAAAATTATAGTTGGAACTTCAAGTAAAAAAAGTGCGCAATTACTTTTATTTAGCATTGTTGAAGAAAACAAAGATAGATTCGATCTATTTGCGAATAAAAAAACTTTTGGTTCCCAGCAATTTTATTCGACAGCAAAAGTTACCTTTGATGACGACGCGTCAAAAAATATTAAATTGAATTGTAAATTACAGTAGGGTTTTAAAAAATGAAAAAATTATTTACATTAGCTTTAGTATTTTATTGTAGTATTTCTTACGCAGTGCCATTGATGCCAGTAAGCCAGCCAGTGGTTAAATTTACTCCTGGAGTGTTGTGCTCTCAATCGGATCGAGACTTCAGTGAAATTGTCTATCCAGAAAAAATTTCTAGATGTCAGAGAAATATTGGCGACGAAGAAAAAACTGCTGTCGCGGCTAATTATGGAAATATTCCAAGATCAGAATGGAACAATTACGAATTCGATCATCTTTTTCCAGTTTGCGCAGGTGGCTCGAATAGTCCTGAAAACCTTTGGCCGCAACCACTCACTGAAGCCAAAAAAAAAGATATTCTTGAAGTTGATATTTGTTTAGCTATGAAGGCGGGTACTTTAAAACAATCTGAGGCTGTAAAAAAAATTCAAGATTGGTTTAGTCAAACTCATTAATTATTTTTAAATTTTGCGATTGCGCTCGTAACTCTGACAGGTGCTTCAATGCCCTGAGCCTGCTCTGGATGGCGAAAGCCAATATCATCTTTGCGGGGACTATTAGCAGTCCCGTGCAAGGGTGTTGATTCTATAATTTTTTAATGGTAACTGGAAGGGGCAAGCTGAGATGAGGTGGTCCGCCTTCTTTTTTAATTCTTGCGCATTTAGCAGGGATTAAAATGTCGTCAAAGCTCGAAAATCTAAATCGCATTGATGTAACGACAACTCATATCCTACCGGGTGGTGAGATCGGGGCACTGATTCGATCATTCGATTGGTCCAAAACCTCGCTTGGTCCGATCAACTCTTGGTCCTCGGGCCTTCAAACAACAGTAAGTCTTTGTCTTGGCTCGAATTTCCCAATCAATATCATTTGGGGTCCCGAGCATTTGCAAATTTACAATGTGGGGTATCGTGACATATGTGGCGCATATCATCCAAAGGCCATTGGCGAACCTTTTGAGGTCACATGGGCGACTGCGTGGCCCGTTATCGGAAAGCCATTTGAGCGTGCACTCGCTGGCGAGCCGAGCTTTCTTGAAAACCAGCGGATATTTTTAGTGCGACACGGTTATTTTGAGGAAACTTTCTTTAGCTTCTCATTCAGCCCGATTCGAGATGAGATGGGAAAAATCGTTGGTCTTTTTCATCCCGTAACCGAGACAACGCAAACAATGCTGAGCCAGAGGCGTACTCGTCTTCTTCGTGATATTGGGGAAAAAGCGGGCGAGGCAAAAACATTGCAGATAGCCTGTGATCTCGCGCTTCAATCGATATCTGAATATTTTTATGATGTGCCGATGGCTCTACTTTATTTGGTCGATGGTGAAAGAAAATCAGTAAAACTTGCGGCAGCCAGCGGAGTTCCACTAAACTCTTCTGCTGCACCGAAGGAGCTGAAATTTAATACTGATCCCACTGCGTCTCATCACTCGTGGCCGTTAGATCTTACAGCGGTAGCAAGGAAACCCCAACATCTTAACGATATTGAACCCCGTTTTGGCCCAATAATCTGCGGTGAGTACCCCGAAGTTTTGCGAGAGGCTTTTATTTTTCCACTCGGAGGGACTGGCCATGAAGTCATGGGGTTTTTGGTTTTGGGGATAAGCCCAAGACTACCACTTGATGAAAATTATTCCTCATTTCTTAAACTTATTAGTCAGGCCGTTGATGGTGCTTTAACCAAAGCGAAACTTTTTGAAGAAGAGAAGCGGCGAGCGGAAACTTTAGCCGAAATTGACAGGGCCAAAACCACATTTTTCTCAAACGTATCTCATGAATTTCGAACACCACTTACTTTGATGCTTGGACCACTGGAAGACAATCTTTCAGACGCAAACTCTTTAAGGCCTGAGCACCGACAGCGCGACAAGTTAGCGTACAGCAATGCTTTAAGACTTCTTAAGCTCGTCAATTCGCTGCTCGACTTTTCGCGAATTGAAGCTGGGCGAGTAAAAGCCGCCTATCAGGCCACTGATCTCTCAAAGTTAACAACTGATTTATCCAGTGTATTTCGCTCAGCGATTGAAAAAGGAGGGCTTAAGTTCATTGTGGATATACCCAGCCTTGACCAGGAGGTCTATGTAGACCGAGAAATGTGGGAGAAGATTGTCCTCAATCTTCTCTCCAATGCTTTTAAGTTCACGCTCCATGGTGAGATTGAAATCAAGCTTGCCAAGTTTAACGATAAAGTTCACCTCACTGTTCGAGATACCGGAACAGGGATATCAGAATCTGAGCTGCCACGTCTCTTTGAGCGTTTCCACCGTGTGGAAGGTGCACAAGGAAGAACTCACGAAGGAACTGGTATCGGGCTTGCGCTCATTGAAGAATTAGTGAAACTACACGGTGGATCGATTTCTGCGAAAAGCGAACTTGGTAAAGGGACTGAATTCACAGTAGAGATTTTATTGGGAACAAAGCATTTGATTTTAACCGACAGCCAAAACAGTAACAAAGAAATCAATTCGAGCTTTGGCGCTTTGGGAACCACTTTTGTGGAAGAAGCTATGCGTTGGCTGCCAAACACATCCGAAACGTCCGCGCTTGCGGCTTCTACAATGAAGGCCGATGAAAATTCTTTAGCTTCGAAAGTCACAGCAATTTCTCAAATGAAAGAAACTCGTTCGCGTGTTTTACTTGCTGATGATAATTCCGATATGCGTGGATACTTAAAAAGCTTACTTGAAGCTGAATGGGATGTAGTCGCCGTCGGCGACGGACAGGCAGCTTTGGATTCAGCAGTTCATAATCCTCCCGATCTGATTTTGAGTGACGTCATGATGCCCAAGATGGACGGCTTTGAACTGATTCAAAAACTCAAAGAAAATCCCAAGACAAAGAATGTTCCAGTTGTCCTTCTTTCTGCGCGTGCCGGAGAAGAGTCCCGCATTGAAGGATTACAAAGCGGTGCTGACGATTACTTGGTGAAGCCGTTTTCCGCTAAAGAACTTCTTGCACGAGTTAAAACTCATCTTCAAATCGGAAAACTACGTTCCGATGCAATCAACGAGCAAGAGAAGTTGTATTCAGTTTTTTTGCAGGCACCTGTTGGGATTTGCATTCTTGAGGGACCAAATCATGTTTATACTCTTGCAAATGATAGTTATTATAAAATCCTCAGAAGGAGACGCGAAATTATTGGAAAGCCGATTCGGGAAGCCCTCCCGGAACTTGCTGGCCAAGGTTTTTATGAACTTCTAGATCATGTTTATCAAACTGGTGAACCGCATCTTGGTAAAGAAAGTCCTCTTAAAATAATTCTAGAGGACAACTCGATAAAAGATTTCTACATTAATTTCAACTACCACCCTAAGCGTTGCCTGAACGGCAAGATTGACGGGATTATCGCTATTTATACCGACGTAACCGAACAGGTTCTAGCAAAACGACTACTTGAAGCCTCCTCAGCAGATCTTGAGCGCGCCAAACTTGATGCGGAAAGTGCAAACCTTGCAAAATCCGCTTTCCTTGCGAACATGTCCCATGAAATCAGAACTCCTTTGGGAGCTATTTTAGGCTTCACGGATGTTTTAAGGACTTCCAGCTTAGATGCCCAAGAGAGAAATCACTACCTTGACGTTATTAGCAGAAATGGACAATCGCTCATAAAAATTATCGACGATATATTGGATCTGTCTAAGATCGAAGCGGGAAAACTTGAGATTGAACATTCTCCACTTTGCCTGTCGGATCTTACTCGTGACATTGTGAGCATGTTTTCAGATCGCGCAATTGGAAAAGGAATTCATCTTAAATTCGATGATAGCGGATTTCCAAAATTCAAACTCAGCTCTGATGCGGTTCGGATTAGGCAGGTTTTAGTGAACCTTATCGGTAATGCGATCAAATTCACCTCTGAAGGCGGCGTGACGATTCACGGTAGCTATCAGCAACTCGAAAATGATATGGTAAAAGTCGCCTTTTTAATAACTGATACGGGAATTGGAATGGCAGCTGATCAGGCTATAAAACTTTTCAAACCGTTCACTCAAGCTGATAGTAAGAACAATAAAAGATTCGGAGGAACTGGCCTCGGTTTGGCTCTTTCCAAAAATCTTGGTCGAGCGCTGGGTGGCGATGTTTTGTTAGAGTGTTTTGAAGAAAATAAAGGCTGCACCTTTAAGTTCGAGATCACGGCAAAAAGCGTTTTAACGGAAGCGGTAGGCCTTCAGTCTTTGATTAAAAAATTCCATCCGGAAAATGACCAACTTCTTGGTTTGAAAATATTAGTGGTGGATGATTCCCCGGACAATCGAGCTCTGATTAAACTTTATCTTGAGCATGAAGGTGCGAAAATTGATCAAGCTGAGGACGGGAATCAAGCCGTTGAAATGGCCCTAAGAGACGGCTACGACGTTATTTTAATGGACATTCAAATGCCAGGATTGGATGGCTATGAGGCGTTAGTAAAATTGAGAGCTGAAAATTATCGAAAACCTATTCTTGCCTTGACTGCACACGCTATGAAAGAAGAACGAAACCGTGCACTGGCTGCCGGTTTTAGCGATCATATTGCCAAACCAATAAATAAAAGTGAGCTCATCGAAACCATTCTCACGCACACTCGTGGTGTTCATTAAAATGTGCTGACCTGCACCAATTTTCTTACACTCTGATATCCGATATCTGACCTCTGATATCAGATATCGGAGGAACGTCGATAATTCGGAGAATTCTTAATATTCGAATTAACAAGTTTATATAAACAACCACCCAATCGATCTGCATGAACCAAAACCGGTCCTTCGGTTATCTTAAGTAATCGAAAAACCGTCTGGCACTCACGAAATGATCCGTAAGCCGTCTGAAAAAAGTGTCGCTTCTCATTTAAAGAGCCTTTCGCGTTCCCTTCAGATAAATTCAGCGCAATTGATGAGGCTGCACGATGCAATTGGTCTTTCAAATTTCCCGAAACCTCAATCTTCAAAATGAGTTCATAAAATTCGACTGCTAAATCAAGTGTTCTAAATGTTTTCATAGTTTTCCTTTTTCTAGAATGCATTTTGCAAATCTCGAACCAGTCAGCGTGAAAAAATAAATAAACTTATATTCAAAAAGCTTTTTCGTAATTCTTTAAACACCTTGCGATTTCGCTTCTAAATTTATTAAAGGTGAATTAACATTGAAGATAACTTCGGAGTCCATACGTGAATAAAAATGATTTTCAAAGAATTGTCATTATAGGAAATAGCGGATCAGGCAAATCGCATCTATCCAAATTATTATCTGACGCTTTGAAGAATAAAAAGATTATTCATTTGGATGAATATTTTTGGGAGCCCGGCGGTTTCAATAAAAAGCGCCCATCTGAAATTGTACATGCAGAAATAAAACAGCTTTCTTTACGTGATAGTTGGATCATGGAAGGTGTTTTCGGTGACCTTGCAGCAAATGCTTTGGAACATGCGACTGTTCTTATTTTTTTGAATAAATTATGGGATGAATGTAAAACTGCTCTTGAACAAAGAGGTTCTCAATCTGCCACCCAACTCGATCCCGCTGCGGCTGAGGCAAGTTTCAAAGATTTGTTAAGCTGGGCCAAAGGATATAATACTCGTGAAAACTCACGTTCTTTAATCGGTCATTCTAACTTATATGAGCATTTTACGGGAAAAAAGTATAAATTAAGCAATCGAGAAGAAGTGGCTTCATTTCTATCTGGTTTTAAAGTTCTGTAGTCATTCGTAGTTTACTCTAATTTTAAATTGAGTGGCGGTTATGTGGTTTCGCTAATCCATCGATTTTTTAATTCCAACAATTCGCGTTTTGATCTCGGATGTAAACCCAGAACCGTTCGTCAGCCTCAAGACTTCCTTTCGCTTTGAAGGTCCAACCACCGCCGTCATGAAATGAAGCCATTTGCCAATCGACGCCGAACGCATTACGACAAAAAGAATGGGCAACTTCAACTGACGTGAGAGATTTTCCTTGAACATTTTTCAATAATTTTACTTCGCCCCCACTCCAGTCTGAACGAGTCTCTTGAGGCTGATCGTTATCAAAGGCGATAAGCTTAGATTTGTTAATACATAGAAGGCTTCGTATTTCGTCGCAGGGTGGATCGCCATGGTAAGCGTTGCAACGCTCTTGATTTTTCAATGAGGGTTTTCCATCGCATCCAACTTGTACAAAATCCGGAGTAGATTGCATGAGGCCCCAAGTCATGGCTTGCCGATACGTAGATGAACGAACAAATTCAGGTGTCGGATTCTTCTCGTCGTAGAATGGAATGGATTCAGCTTCAAGGTCGGTAGATTGTCTCAAACCCGTCCCAACATCCGGAATGGTCGGAGCAGAGCTGCTTTGAGCAGGTTTAGCACCCATCGTAAAATGCCCAAAAGTCGAAACCACATCAGAAACGCTTCCAGTTTTTTTAGATGTAGCGTTTTGAACATATCCGACAACGTTTGTGATTAGGATTAAAATAAAAAATGTGGCAGTAAAAACAACAAAGAAAATTATTAATTCTTTTTTAAACTTCATAGAATTTTAATGTATGCAACATTCCGACAAATTAGAACTTTTAATTATAGGCCCACCGTATCATAGGCCCATCATTCGTGTAACCTACTTTTTTCTTATAAGATTTTTCTTGCGTAGTGCATGTAACGAGTTCAAAGGTGATTAATTTTTTTAACTCTTCGACAAATAGAATTGGATTTCCTTTAGCTTTTAAATACGAAAGCCTGGGGCAAATTACCACCTCACTTATTTGTCATTTACTTCGGTCACGTTTCTTGCTATGAACCATGATCAGAGGTGCGTATGAAGTTCATTTATTTTCTTTTGTTGATGTGTGTAATTTTTCCTGGCGCGGTGAAAGCTCAGCCTCCGGCTTCGCGTGATTTCGGACTTGGAATTGCGCTTGGTTCCCCGACCGCCATAACGGGAAAAGTATGGCTTACGAAT
>JACMMZ010000097.1 GCA_014378775.1 Pseudobdellovibrionaceae bacterium | reverse complement strand
CACGCGAATCGTGATTGAATCCATCAAGCAAGAACGCATTGATGATACATACGGTGATCTGGTTTGTTATGATCGCCTGGATTACGGAGATAAATTTTTATCGTTCTTCGCTCAGCCCGAATAATTCTATAGACCTTTTTCGGTCAGCCACTTCGTGTACAAATCAATCATGGCTTTTTTCTCGGTATCATCCTTGAAGCCATCCGGTGGCATCATAATAAGTCCCATGTTTCCTTGCAAATGCCCTAGGATTTGGCGCGCTTTTTTATGTTCTAAAATGCGTAATTCATTATTTTCATAGTCATACGGAGCTAATTCTAAACCACGAGCATCCGCGCCGGCGTGACAGCCCACGCAATTTGTATCGATCATTTTATTTTGGATTTGTGCAAAAATAGGGGGATTGGAACTTGATAAAGTTTTAGCTAATTTTTCTTTTAATTGAATTAATTTTGCATCGGCTGTTTTATCTTCTAAAACAATGTCTGGGATTTCATCGACCGGAGCTCCGTTTCCAAGGCTTGCATTATAAAATAACCTCAAAACTTTGCGGCTTTTATCTTCGACAATCAAAAGACTTCCGTCAGCCATTTGTGAAATGCCGACGGGACTTCCTAAGGCTTGGGCACCGTCAGCGTTCCAGCCGTAGACGATACTTAAGGGGCGTTTTGTTGGAAGCCCGTTATCATCACGAAGATAAGCCACAATACGATGGCCCAGTGGTTCATAGCCATGAAGGCCAATGATAACACGATTTTTGTACCAAGCCGGAAACATTGGTCCATCGTAAATATTCAGCGACAACGGAGAAGAGTGAGCAGGTAATAATAAATAGGGCGCCGCAAATTTTGAACAGTTCAAATGAGCCCATTCCGGATTTGATAAATTGTTATCGTAGCAATACGGCCATCCGTAGTGCTGCCCGGCTTTGATCACATTCAGCTCTTCGTGGGGAAAATTTCGATTTGAAAGATCAGGATTAATTTCATTAATGCTATCACGACCATTTTCAACTTGAAGTAGAATATTTTTTTCTTTGTGCCACCACAGGCCCATGGAATTTCTGAGGCCTTTAGCGTAAACTTGATATTTTGGTGAATAGTTTCCATCCGAAGTGCGAGTGTATTTCCAGATCTGAGCCTGACCACTCTCGGTTTTTTCGGCATTAGGACAAATGGAATTTTTAGTAAATTGAATACCCTCTTTTTTGCAAACATTGGTCGCGGAACCGATGTTAATGTAAATATTTTTATCATTATCAAAAGTGAAAGTTTTGAGTGGGTGAAGTCCTCCGCTCACATCTGGAAAATTAGAGATTAAGATTTCGATGCGTTTGACCCAGTCTGGTTGCAGCGGGTTGAACCGCACCAATCGTGTGACCGAAGCCATGTAGATCAAGCCGTCCGGTCCTTTCGCGATCATATGAACTCGGTCCAGCATGGCTTTAATATTTACATCGTTTGATCCATTGGCGTTTAAAACCGTGGTGCGAATATATTTGCCGTTGGTCAAGGTCAGCAAGTAAAGCTTTCCGTTCGAGGGATCCCAACCACCCATATCGGTCATTAAAATTTTTCCCGGAGCAATTTCCACGGCCGTGCGGGGCATGACTGTGCCTTCGCCGTTATCCAGTAAACCCACACAAAATCCAGGAGCGGTTTTAACATTGATTTGAGGAAAGCCACCACAATCTCCGACAATTTTGTATTGAGGAGGATCTTTGGCTATTCGGCGTAAAGTATTTTTTGAAACGTAATCAGCCGTTTCGACATCATTTCCTTCAGGCGGAGTTAAATTCACGATTTCTTGGTGCGTGCAGGCGCAAAATACTAATAAAAATAAGCCTAAAATAAATCTATTCATTTGAACCTCGTCGCTGAATATTATACGTTGATTCCATGTCGAAAATTGCAGTTTACCCCGGAAGTTTTGACCCCATCACTACTGGTCATATTGATATTATCAACCGTGTTGCCCAAATATTTGATCACGTGATCGTGCTGGTTGCAAATTCTTCCGACAAAAAATATTTATTTACCTCCGATGAGCGTGCTCAGTTCGTCAGAAAATCCATCCAGGCCCTGAACGTCCAGGTAGCGGTTCATTCGGGATTAACCACCGAATTTATGAAAGCTAAAAAAGCTCAAGTTATCATCCGGGGACTGCGTGCGGTCGCTGATTTTGAATATGAAGGAACTTTGGCCAACATGAATCATCGGCTGGCTCCAGATATCGAAACTTTCATGATTTTTTCTCGCCCCGAATATTATTATATTTCTTCTCGCGGCGTGAAAGAAATGGCTCGCAATCACGGATCGCTTAAGGGATTAGTTCCGGAATTTTTGGAACCGCTTCTTATCCAGAAACTTGCATCAAACTAGAGGTCATCATGTTATCGGCACGCGCACAGAAATTAAAATCTTCACCGACTTTAGCTTTGATGGCGAAGGCCAAAGAATTATCCGCAAAGGGTCACGACGTTATATCTCTGACTTTGGGTGAACCTGACTGGCCGACATATCCCGTGGCCTCGGCGGCCGGGATTCACGCCATTCAGTCAGGAAACACCAAGTACACGGCCGCACAAGGTACCATTGAAATCAGAAAAGCCATCGCTAACCGGATAAAAACTGATTTAGGTTTAGATTATAATCCGGCAACGGATATCGTTGTGACCAGTGGCGCGAAATTTTCTATTTTCGCCGCGCTTCAGGTTCTGTGTAATGAGGGCGACGAAGTCATTATTCCCACACCCTACTGGGTCAGTTATCCGATGATGGCCGAATTGGCCGGAGCCCAACCCAAACTCATTTTTTGCGACGAATCGGTTCATTTTAAAATGTCCGCCGAAATGTTAGAAAAAAATATCACTGCAAAATCAAAAGTTTTTTTATTTTGCTCTCCTTCAAACCCCACCGGATTGATGTACACGGAAGATGAACTTAAAAAAATTGCCGATGTCTTACGACGCCACCCGCAGATCTGCGTGGTGGAAGATGATATGTATAATCGATTAATGTTCAATGACCGGCATGTGGCTCCACATTTATTACAAGTTGCGCCGGATTTAAAAAATCGCACCATTGTGATTAATGGCGGATCGAAGGCCTACTCGATGACGGGCTGGAGAATCGGATGGTCGTTAGGACCGTCGAATATTATGAAAGCTATTGGAGACTATGCTTCACAGGCCACCGGGGCTCCTTCCAGTATCGCGCAGGCGGCCGCCGAGCAGGCGCTGATTCACGCCGAACCCGATATTAAAAAAACCAACGACATGCTCAAAGAGCGTTTAGAATCGGCGTTGAAAAATTTTGCCACGATTCCTGAATTTAAAATGTTCCGGCCCGATGGGGCCTTTTATTTATGGGTGGATATTAAAAAAGCTTTAGGTAAAAAAAGTGGAACAACTCAAATCAAAACTTCGGCTGATTTTTGTAAAGTGTTATTAGAAAATTATTTTGTGTCTACTGTTCCTGGTGAAGAATTTGGCCACGAAGGTTATTTACGGCTGAGCTTTGCTATTGAAATCGATCGCATGAATCAAGCTATCGCTCGGATCAAACAAATGATTTTGGATATGAACTGAATCTAAAATATATTAATGCGCTTAAATTCAAACGGGCGAATCACGGAAACCGCTTCAGGAACAAAATCTTGCGGTAAATTATTTTGCGCCGCCAAAATCGGCTTGGCTTTTTCATTTTGCTGATTTAAGGCCTGAACGAATTGATTAAATTCATCAACATTAATATTTGCATTCGTGCTCACGATTGGAGCCGCCGCAGCGCTCAGTTGATGAGCTTGCACCGTGGATTGAATAGAAGTCATGGCGATAGTAGCCTCGTTAGTGACCCGTCGAAGATCATTCGATTTGGAATCAAGCATATGAACTAGACGTTGGACTTGTTCATCAGCACGATCTGACAAATCTTGCAGAATCGCAATCTTGTGCTGCAGTAACTGAAGGCCTTTAGTGATTCGTTGATCTTCTTTTTTCTCTTTCACGCGAAGGAAAACGGTAAATGCCAACCCAAGTACAAGGATAATATTCAAACATGTGAGGACCATTAAAAAAATATTCATGCTTTTATTTTATGTCTCAGACTGATTCATCACAAGAGCGCGGCATCGTTTCTAGACCAAGATAAGGGAAATTATCAAAACAAGACTAAAGATGTATTACTTAAGAACGCAAAATGGATTACTCTGATACATATATAGGGAGTGCTATGTCTAAACGAATTCTTAAGTTCACGTTCTCGGCGTTCATATTCGTGGGATTATCTAACTGTGCACCTGTTAAATTTTCTAGATCGGACGCAGTCGTCGTTCCAAATGCCATTCAATCGGTGGCCTGTATGCCGAAGATTAATGATAGTTTAGTTTCATTTACTTACGGAACGACGGGTAACCCCAACGTCGTATCAAAATGTAATCCAAGTAATAATTTGACGTACACTTGGACGGTAAAAAACTCTTCAGGTGCGGTGATCAACACTCCGGTGGCGGGTCTAACCGGCGCAAATCCCATGGGCGTTGATTTTGCTCCGCTCGGGGTAGGCGCGTATTACGTCTTTTTACAAGCGACAGATAACAACGGTCGCTTAGCTTCCTTCAATGCTGCAACTCCGTTGGAATTTATTGTTCCTGGCGTTGGCTTAGGAACTTTAAATTGTGATCCAAAATTAAATTCTACTTTTTCAAGTGTAGTTGTGGGAACTGCCGATGCTAATCCGACTGTCACCGCCAACTGTAATCCTTCAGCGAACACTCACGTGTGGACCGTTTACAAAGGATCGATTCAAGTTGTTGTGCCAAATTTAGGTGGAGCCAATTCTACCAATCCTGATTTTAAATCTTTAGGTGCCGGCGATTATCGTGTTTACTTGTATGCGACGGCGACAAATACAACTAGCTATAGTTCAACAGCTCTGAATGTAAAAGTGACTAGCGATTCTAATCCAAGTCCAGATAAAATTCTTTGTAATCCACGTATAAATGGAACGTTAAGAAATTTGACGATCACTCCTTCATCTTCAAACCCTTTAATAACTTCAAGCTGTACGCCGACGGCAGTTCAATACAATTGGACCGTTACTAAAAATGGTCAAACGATCAACGTCCCAAGTTTAGTTGGATCGAATTCAAATCCTGATTTCTTGTCTCAAGGACAAGGAACATATTTAATTTACTTAACGGCTTCAAAACCCGGAAGCCAGCCTTGGACCGACACTTCTCCCTTAGTGTTAACTGTGGATTCGGGCGGAGTCATTGCAACCTTAAATGTAAACTGTGCTCCTCGATTAAACGGAACGTTTGTTTCCGTAACGATTCCGACTTCAGGCACAAATCCTACGGTGACTTCAGGGTGTGATCCTTCAAATGCCAGCCTTACTTGGAACGCAGTTAAAGACGGCGTTATCACAACATTGCCGGGTTTAGCGGGACCCTCTTCAGTTCCGCAGTTTATCCAATCCGGTTTGGGAACTTATCTTCTTTATTTATCAGCTTCGGCTCCGGGATATAATAGTTATGTCAGTCCATTTCCATTAGAAGTAAGCATTTCTAATGGGGACCCTATCATTAAGCACGTGACCTTTACTAAAAACGTGAACATCAGCGATAACAAAGTCGATATTTTATTAGTCGTCGATGATTCCAATTCGATGTTGCCAGATAATCAAAAATTAGCGCAGAAGCTTCAAGGTTTCGTCGGTGATCTCACGTCTTCAGGATTAGATTGGCAAATGTGTGCGACCGTGACTCGCGCGCAAACCATTAACGGCACCGCTTACTGGGGAGCTTCTAAAAACTGGGTGGGCTATTTAGGTTCGCCTGCATGGATTATGAAACTAGGGGCCACAAACCCTTACGCGATCTTCACCGACACGATTAATTCAATCGGAGCCGGCTGGGCAGGTACCGATGACGAACGTGCGATCAAAGCCGCTTACTCCAGTTTTGATTACGCCGCGTACAACAACTGTTACCGCGCTGATGCATCATTAGCCGTTATTGTTTTATCGGACGAAGATGAACGATCCATCGGTGGCAACATGGCTATTCAATATTACTACCAAGAGTGGAAAGTGCTCGAACCAGAAGATTATCCACAAGCTTTAGTCAATAAAGTGAAACAACAATTCGGCGCTCAGAAACCATTTAGTGTGAATTCGATTATCGTAAAACCGGGTGATACGGCTTGTATGGCCGAGCAAGATGCGGGCGGAGCTAAAAGTCATTATGGCTATAAATACGCCGAACTTTCACAATTAACTCAAGGTTATACCGGAAGTATTTGTGATGCGGATTATTCACAAAGTTTATATTATTTCAAAGATAAAATTAAACAGTCATTATCATCGATTCCACTTGATTGCGCTCCAATCGGTGTAGTGGATGTTCTGATTACGCCAGCCATGGGTGGCGTGACATCACAAGTTGTGAATAACACATTGGTGTTCACTCCAGCTATTCCCGCCGGACGAACTGTGACGGTTGATTACGATTGTCCGATGCACTAACAGCGGATTTTAACGGACATCATCGATTCAACCGTTACTAAAGTGGTGCTGGCGTCGGCCTGAGTTTAATAAATAGATTCAAGTTTATAACGTCCGCCTATAATTGAAAAACGATAATTTTTGGTTACACCTTTCATTTGAACTGCAAAACAAAATTTGCCGGTCTGGCAAGCCGCGTGCGAGATGACAGCAGGAACGTGAGTCTGTGATTTAGGGCTGGCCGCTAATGAGAAAAGCCGAATATCTGAATTCACAGCAACATTAGGCTGATAAATAAAATACCGGGAACGAGCATCATCTAATCCCGTACGGCCGGGGAGTTGTTGCGGGGCCGCATTGAGCTGAAAGGCTCCGTCGGATAATGAATCAAATGTTATACTGCCTTCGACTTCAGACATGCGCTTACTACCAACCTGAGAACAACGGGGTTTAATCGAGATAACCTTAGGACTGATTAACGCTAAGTCTTTATGTAAGCTTAGGTTTTGACAATCTGCCGGCTCGGTGGCGTCACGGTTTGTCATGTAGGATGCGTAGAAGTTTTCTTGAACTCGGCTGGTCATGGCGCCTTTTAATTTAAACGAATCTGCGATGACATAATTTCCATCCCCGAAAGGTATAATGTAACGATCAAAATATTCCATGACACCATCGACGTGATTCGAACCATAAACAATTGATCCATCCATGCGAACATGTTCTACGTTAGAAATGGTTTCGATAAAAACCTGCCCCGATTGTCCAAACAATTGACTGCGATTTGTGTCGGGAATAATCGAACCGTCAGCATTTTTGTCAAAGGCGTCCGGTACCGATAAAGTATTTGAACCTTGCGGAAGAAAATCTAAATTTTTAATCACGGAATACATGACATTTCGGTCAACAATATTTCCGTAACCCCAATCATCAATTAAACGTGAGCCGTAGGCACCCCAAACCAACGCACCAAAATCCATTTCACGGTGGGCGAAGGTATTCGGAGTTCCGGAAAATCCGACTGAAGTTTCGTCTGCATATTTCCATCGTAGGGATGCGGGCAAAGCTCCCATAACGGTCGAACCGGGCATGAAAGTTTTTATAAGCCCTTCTTGGCCCAGAGAATCGTAAAGGACTTTTGATGTACCGGTTTGTGCGGACGCATCGTTACAGGTACTGACGATTTGAACCCAGTCCCGTGCGTACGCGGGTTCGAATCCCCACGGATCATCTAAAAACGATGCGTAGTAAATATTTTTAAAGGCATCCCGGACGTCACAACTATTTAGTGGAATTGAACCTATTGGACTTTGTTTGATAACTTCTTTAATCAGCATGGCCGTTAAGGGAATGAGATGAGCATTGCCATTTCTGGTGTAGGCATCTCCAAATCCGAAGGCTAATCCGTCGGAACCAATACTCTGTTTAAAAAATTCTGAAAGTTTTGGAAAATAATCCCATTTCATTGATCTTAATTGAGTTCCAAATGCCGCCACCAACATGCGGTGGGCCCGCATCAATGGAAGATAGGAAACCGCAATATATGAAGCGCCTTCTTTGTAATAACCCGTGTTCATGTAGTAATCGCGGTGAAGCCAAAGACCATCAATAACCGATTGTAAAACGGCTTTAGCCCGAACGGGTTCTTCGTAGTAAAAAGTCAAGGCCCAGGCAACTAAACCTTCGGCTTGGCTTCCATTCCAATTATTTCCATTCGAATAACCCCAGTCTTTTTTTCGCACGTTTTCAAGCCAGGCATCGATACGATAAGACATTTGAATTTTTAAAAAATTTTTTTGAGTCTGAGTGAGATCACTCCATAAAGTATCTAAGTAAGTAGTCCAGTAACGATAAGGTTCACCCGAGTAAATATCGTAAGGAAAATGTCCGTAATTCCAGTTGCTGTAAACCAACATATTATTTGGATCGGTGATCCAATTTTGATTGAACTCAGCCATTTGAGCCGCTATGAAACGATTCTTAAAATCAGAGAAATCAGTTTGTGTGTAACCGCATGCCGTAGGAGTTGTGGCGAAACAATTTTGTAAACGACGGATAATAAATAAAATCCGGTAATCCCTTTTTTGGTTAAAAACAGGCGTTGGCTTAAAATATTCTAGAGTCTGCGGGTTGGTTGCAAACGTGGTTAAATTTTGCCCTTTGCATTTGTAATAGCCAAATGAGGCCGAATCCCATTTATCCCGGAAATTAGGAATTGCACCAAGTCCTTCGATCGGTTGACTTGAACAGGGCATCTGATCAAGCACCGTGACTTCTTGAAAAAGATCGCTGTTAGTTCCCAGAAGGCGCGGATGATTCACGGGTGGAAGCTTGGTCGGATACTCCACCATATTTTTCATATCAAGATCACGCAAGTTTTTTATACTGAGTCCGCTGGCTAATTCAGTCGGGGTGAATTCAACGGCACGAAAAATTGTCATAAACTGTTGAGCAAAATAATCACCACTCGTTACTTTTTGTATGACGTATTTCAAAACATAATTTTTCGTCTCGATATTGGAAACCGAGATGGTGTCGGTTGAGGAATTACCTAAGACAGGTTCATTCGGGTAGATGTACCAAATGTTTCGAGTGACGACTTGATTTGGATCTAATTTCTTACCGACGATTTGTGGAATGAACGACGTTACTGGATCCAGCCACCAGTCATCCGTCGCAGAAACGTAAGCATCTGTTTGAGTCAGTGCTTGCACGGTCATGATAAGTTCATCCGTAGCCACGGCCCCCCGGTTGTCCGTAACGGATACACGCAAAGTATAAGTACCTTGAATTAAACCAGAAAAAGTTTTGCTGCTGACATTTGAGTTTTCAAAAATGGCATTATTAGGACCCGAAATTTGTGACCAAGAATAATTTGCGATAGTTCCGTCGGTATCCGAAGCCGTAGCTGCCAGCACGGCTGAATTTATTGGAAGTCGAAAAATTTTATCCGCACCTAAAGAAACGGTCGGCGCCGAATTTATGGTAGGATTACTCGAGGTCGGATCCAACGCAGATAATTGCGATTCAGTCGCCTTAGTACAACTTAAACTTATACCCAGCAGAAATAAAAACAGGCACTGATAAACATTTTTCAAAATGTCCCCGATCATGGTTTACTCTGGTTTGATAGCCAAGTCTGAATGTCGGGACGAGCATAAATAACGTCCCATCCCCCGTGGCCTCCGGTTGGGCTGATCTCTAATTTAAATTTTCCCGTATAACCGCTGCAATTGGTGACATTTGTTTGCGCGGTTCTCCAGGTTCCTGCCGCGAAAGTTCCGTCCGGTTCGTTTCCTAACGCCCACACAGGAAAATTTGTCATCGCGCAGGCTGTGGGTAAGTCGTTGGCGGTAAAAGCGATCGGCATCGCCCCGGCAATGAGATCCATTGAATCACGAATCAACACATTAGTTCCATACCCGCCAGCGGACAAGCCAGTGACCACGACTTTTTTAGGGTTCACCTCGTAAGTGATTAGGGTATCTAAAAGAAGACTTCGTAATGAACCAGGCTGCCACCATAAACTACTGGAATCTGAACCCGGAGGGTTAACACTCGGAGCGATAACGATGGCTTGAAATGTGGACGCTAACGGAGTTTCCCAAACTTGTTTTACAAAGCCTTCTCTGTTGCCACCGACTGCCGTGTGGTTAAGATCCAAAGTGCGTCCGCCGAGCCCGTGAAGAGAGATAATTACAGGATATTTTTTATTTACATCGAGTCCATAATCCGCGGGCAAAAATACCGCGGCATCATATTTATAATTGTTCGGGTAAGCGGATCCCCAACGATGCCATAAGCTTATGTGCCCTGCATCCGGATTCAAAGATCCCACGTTAACGGCCGGTTGCACGATCACGGTGACATCATCCAAAGCTGTGGCCCCGGCATTATCCGTTACGGTAACGCGAAAAGTATAATTACCTTGAATTAGATTTGAAAACGTTTTGGTGTTGGTATTTGCACTAATCAAGGTGGCCGAGTTGGGTCCAGATACCTGTGACCAAGAATAATTGACGATGGTGCCATCACCGTCCAATGCCGCGGCTGTAAGCACGGTTGAATTTGTCGGAAGCTGAATTGTTTTATCGCTGCCTAATGAAACCGTCGGGATTAAGTTCTGAATAACTTTTACCGGCACGGCTGATTCCGATTCAGTTCCAGTTGGCGAAGAAGACGAAACTTTCGTGCAGCTTGTTACGCACAAAACCAGAACGAGTAAGCGAACATAAAAAGACGATTTTATAGAATTGGGCTGGTTGTGCATACGGGTGCATCGGAGTACCTGTGCAAGACTTTAATATTTCTAATGAAAATAGGAAATATAACGGCGCTAACTCAATTTATATTTCTTAAGATTGTTTTAAAATGAGATTTTATAATTATTTGTTTCAATTTAGGCGTACAGCTTGAAGATGAGGCCACTTAGAAAAATAATTAAAGCCGCGAGTTTAACGGGCGCTATCCTTGATGAAGGCCGTCATGTAATGACGAATTAAAAATGGTGCCCGGAAAGATTGAGTTTTGT
>JACMMZ010000096.1 GCA_014378775.1 Pseudobdellovibrionaceae bacterium | reverse complement strand
GCGTTGATTATTGTTATAACGACCGCCGCCTTGATTGTTGTTGTTATTGTTTTGACGATGTTGATTGTTATTATTTTGATGACCACCGCCGCCTCCGCCGCCACTTGGTCCAAATTTTCGATATTCCTTGCGAGGTTGTTCGGTCGGTAAATGTTGATTTTGCGAAGGTTGCGGCGTGGGAGGTGCGGGATTTGTCGTATTTGGCGAAGCTTGTTGGGCGGCTTGCGGTGGTGCTGTTTGCGGAGAAGGTGCTACCGGTGCCTGAGGCTGAGCTTGATTGGCCGAAGATTCGGACGGAGGCTTAGGTGGTGGAGGCGACTGCGGTTGCGCGTCCTTGGAGTCTTGAGCCGCTTTCATGGCGCGGTCTGCACCAAATGACCCGGAATCTATTGGGGTCGATTTTTTTACGCGCTTCTTCGTTGGTTCTATAACCACTTCTTTTTTAGCCAAGCAAAACTCCTGTATAATGTATTTTCATGTTAATTAAATTTAAATTTCTTTTTTGTGTTGATTAAATTTTTAGGTATTTTTTTTAATGAGGGAACCGTCGGTCGATTAGCTGAATATGACTTTGGCCTAGATCCAAGTCAACAGGAAAGTAGTGGAATCAGCCTGAAAATCAGGCTCAGTCAGGCTCCAGACTATGGTTTAGAATTACCGGAAAGAGTGTCTCATAATTGGAAAACATTAAACTTTCCAGATATTTAGCCGAAATGGCACTATAGAACCCCAGAAGGAGATATTGTGGACAATAATCTAGTGCCCTCACCAAGAACGCCGTTACACTTAGACGTCTTATTTAAGCGTAATTACGCACGCCAAGAGACTACGGGAACCCTCAAAAATATCAGCTTATCAGGAGCTTTTTTAGAGATCACGAATCACGATCTGCGCGTAAATGAAAAAATAAATTTAACATTTACCGTAGCAGAGCGTGAAAGAAAAATTCAAGCTGAAATAGTTTGGGTCAATTCGGTGGGAACCGGAGTTAGGTTCATGCCACAAAGCGGTCGCGACGTTCAAATTGTCGATGATCTTATTTATTACGTTGAAACAAAACGTATGGGTCACCGTGGTATTTTCGACGGGATTCTTAAAAAAGTAGCCTAATTATTTTCGTCAGTGATCAATGACAAAAAAAAGAGGAGTTTAAAACTCCTCTTTTTTTATTCTAATTTTTTAAATTGAAATCAAGTTCCGACGTGATTTTGTTCAATTGAAGCAAGATCCGCTTCTTTTTTCTTTTTATTTCTACGTACAAGAACTAAGGCTAAAGCCGCAACGAGAACAGCAACCACGCCGATCATCATAGTCGTATCCGAATTCATCGCACCCGCATCGGCAGCAGGCTCCTCTTCCATATTCGGCTGCTTAACTGGAGCTACCGGAGCGGCAGTCAATTGTTGTGGCGGTGGAGGCGGTGGTGGTGGTGCTAACTCTTGCGCTGGCGGTGGAGGTAATTCTTGCTGAGCGACTTGCTGATTCGCATCCGGAGGTGGTGGAGGCGGAGGTAATTCCTGAGCCTGCGGTTGAGCCGGCGCCACTTCTTGTGGAGGAGGATTCATTGCTACTTGTTGCGCAGGCACTTGCGCTGGCATCTGAGCTACTGAATCTACGATTTTTGCCGCTCCGTCGTTTTTAGCTAAAGTTGGTAAAGTTTGAATTTGATCCGCAGGTCTCCAATAGCGGATCGATTCACCAGCAGCTAATTTTGTTTTTGAAGCTACTTCGTTCGTGGTCCAAACTTCTTTCCATGCATTGTCATAACCTAATAATTTTTTAGAAATCTTGCGAAGGTTATCACCTTTTGCGGCCACATAGGTCGAAGCCATCAAACCTGTGTCTTCATAAAATGAAATTGTTCGGCTTGAGTCGCTCGGACGATTAGGTGACACATAATATATCTTGTCTCCACCTTTTGGACTGTGCGCTTTCAAGAAGGTATTTATTGATTTTAATTCTTTTGATTTATCCATGCCGTAGATAGAGCGGCTGATATCCGCAAGCTTTTCTTTTGGACGTGCGATATATACGGTATTTACAAAACCTTCGCCGTGCTGATACGGGGTTGTTTCAGAAATTTTCTTCAGTCCATTGCTTGAAGCAGCAGGCTTTGCGGAAGCTTCTTTAACTCCAGCAGCGGCTACCGGAGTCTCAACCGTCGATGTGATTTCGGTCGGAGTTTCGCTGATTGGCGTTTCGGTTAAAGCCGCCGTTTCATTCATTTCTGTTACAGCACCGGACATTGGCACATCCGGAGTTAAACTTGAATCAACCGCAGGTTCGTTTTTCGCGATCTCAGTCGGGGGTATATCAACTGGAGTTTCGATAATTGGTGTTTCCGTTAAACCCTGCGTGACCGCTTCGCTGTTCGTCGCAACTTCGTTTCCGATAATTGTTTCATCAAGTGGCGGTGTAGCAGCGATATCTGTATTAACTGTTGCGTCCGTGTTAACTACATCTGTCGTCGCTGCGGAATCTTCAGGTAAAGCTCCGGCTGGAACTGCATCTGTTAGAGGAGTTTCACCGAGGGCGGCTTGAAGTGATTCGTCGACGGGGCCGTTATCTACTGATAATTCGTTACCCGCAAATTTTGCATCTTCGGCTTCGATTTTTTCAACATCAGCATTTTCGACGATTTCAGTATCGTCCTGAGCTTTTTTTGCTTTACAGCCAATCACATTAAACATCAGACCAAACATTGCGAATATAACAACCAGTTTTTTCATGCCATCCTCATCCTTGAAAATTTACAGAAACTTTTTTCGATATCACCCCTATTTAATCACAGACCGAATATCTAGCAAAGAAGTAACTGTTCAGTCTGGACTGGACCAAGGTATGATTATTTTAATTTGCGCGTAAGCTTTAAGGCTTGTCCTACTTTTATGTTACTTGCTTTAAACCATCCTTTTGACATCTCTAGTGCATACATCGCAGGTTTTTTGCTAGGATAGGTTGGAGGATCTGATAACTCTAATGAATTAGTCGATTTCATGTCTTGGATGTCGACGATCTTCAAGTTTTTGTTGATATAGGCAATCGATAAGTCGATGTAAGTATTTTTCATCCAAAAATTAAGAACGTTTTCTTGATCGAAGACAAAAAGCATTCCTTGATTTTTTTCGAGTGCTTCGCGGTACATGAGGCCTTTTTCGTGCTGAATCGGCGTTACGGCCATTTCAACCGTGATTTTCTTCGACCCAATTTGGATTTCGGCAGTTTCAAATTTCACATCTGGCTTAAGATCTTTGGCTTGAACTTCCGAAATCGAAAATACTAATCCTAAGATCAAAAATAACTTAAATGTTTTTTGATTCCATGAAAATAGCCACGCCATAACGAACTCCTCTGGTTGAAACGATAATCTCATCTTTACAAAAAACTTCTAATGTCGCCAGCAAAATAAGGACACCGACCAGAATAACGTCGGCTCGACCTTGAGCAATTCCCATATTTTGTTTTTCTTCCACCGTGGCGGTGACTAATTTAGCTAACCATTCATTTAACTTATTTGCGGTTAGTTTATAACCATCAATCCGAGCGGCATCAAATCCACCTAATTCGGCCGTAACTAAAGCTGTCGGAGTTCCCGCCACAGCCAGAATTTGATCGATATCTAAATTTAATTTTTTCTTTGATTCTTGAATAATTTTTAAAATTTCGTTTTTACAATTTTTAATTTCGGTTTCAGAGGTTGGTTGGTGGGAAATATATTTTTCCGTCAGCCGCACGCATCCGATATTTTGGCTATGCCCACTTAGTAGATTCGATCCGAGCCCAACAATAAATTCGGTAGATCCACCGCCAATATCCACGACTAATGTTTTTAAGGGCGGCGTTTTTAACCCGCTCACAGAACCAGAATAGGTGATCTGTGCTTCCTGGTCGCCGGAAATAATTTCCAATGGAATACCTAGTTCTTCACAGATCTTAAATAACTCTTGTTTGTTTTCGGCATCACGTGCCGCTGACGTTGCCATAGCAAGAATTTTTTCCGGTTTATGTTTTTGAATCGATTGTGCAAAATCCGTTAACGCCGACCTTGCGCGCACCAAAGCATCGGGATGAATTTTTTTCGACAAGGAAAGACCTTGTCCTAACCTTACGACTTGAACTTCATCTGAATAAATTTTTTCAATTTGTCCCTGATTAACTTCGCAAATGAGACATAAAAAAGTATTCGATCCCAAATCAAGTGCCGCCACTTTCATCTTTAAATCCCCGACAGCTTCTGCTTTAAAATCTGGTTCACCACATCTGGATCGGCTTGACCGCGAGTTTCTTTCATCACTGCGCCAACAAAAAATCCAAAAACTTTTTCTTTTCCCGATCGGTATTCAGTCACTTGGCTAGGATGAGCATCTAAAATACGCTGAGCTATCTTTTCTAATTCAGCCGTATTCGAAACTTGTTTGTATCCCTGTTTTTCAATAATGGATGCCGCCGAAAGCCCTGAATCCATCATTTCATTGATAACAGTCTTGGCGATTTTAGCCGAAATAATTTTTTGATCAACCAGTCCAATTAATTCGGATAATAAAGCCGGGGTGACTTTAAGTTGATCTATGCTCTGATGATGTTCGTTGGAATATCTGAGGACTTCACCCAAAATCCAATTGGCAGAGATTTTATTTTGACCACTTAAGCTTGCCGTCGCTTCAAAAAAATCAGCTAAAGTTTTATCTGCGGTTAATGTCTCGGCTTCGCTTTCGGATAAACCTAAAGCTTGAATAAAGCGAGCTGCTTTTTTTAACGGTAATTCTGGTATCAATGACTGCAACTGTTTGATTTTATCTGAAGTGACTATGATCGGTAGTAAATCAGGATCGATAAAATACCGATAGTCTTGGGCGTCTTCTTTAAGTCTCATGGTATAGGTGCGATTTTTATCCGGATCATACAAACGAGTTTCCTGGACTATTTTTTTATTTGATAAACTAAGATCAATTTGTCTTTCAATTTCAAATTCCAGAGCCTTTTCAATAAATCGAAACGAATTTAAATTTTTCAATTCAACTTTCGTTCCTAATTGGGCTTCCCCCACTTTTTTAACAGACACGTTGCAATCGCACCGAAGCGATCCTTCTTCAAGATTTCCATCGCAAACTCCTAAATACTGAACGATGGTTCGGATGGTTTTGCAGTATTCGGCAGCCTCTTTTGCCGATTTCATGTCGGGTCCTGATACAATTTCCAAAAGTGGAATTCCGGCCCGATTATAATTCAATAGCGTGTGCTCTGGAAAATGCGTGGATTTTCCAGCATCTTCTTCCAGGTGCGCCCGCGTAATGGAAACTTTTCGTGGCTGTCCTTGGACAAAAAATTCGACAAAACCATTTTCGCAAATGGGCTCTTCATACTGCGAAATTTGATACCCTTTAGGAAGATCTGGATAAAAATAATTTTTGCGAGCGAAAAATGATTGAGCTCTGATGTGGCAATTTAAGGCCAATCCAGTTTTAATGGCCAAATCGAGAACTCCAGCATTTAAGGTCGGAAGGGTTCCCGGCATACCTAAACTGATCGGAGAAATATTTTCATTATCTCCGGCAGAAAAATTAATTGCGTCAGAGCAAAATATTTTTGACTGCGTTTTTAATTGAACGTGGACTTCAATCCCAATAACGACTTCGTAACCATTGATAACGGTATCAATTGATTCAGTAGACATAGGGTTTCAGCTTTCTAAAATCTTTGGCGGGCTGGGTATTTTCTATGGCGTATCCAAAATTGAGCATAGATTGTTCTTGAAAGTGTGGCGCCGTTAATTGAATCCCAATTGGCAAGACATGTTCTTCCTCAGTGGTTGAACTAAACGGCACGCTCATCCCTGGTAATCCACAAAGATTTGTCGACGTAGTGAAAATATCGTTAAGATAATTTTTAAGTGGATCAACCGATTTTTCACCGAGTTTGAAAGCCGGCGTGGTTGTGACTGGACCCATGATCACGTCGCATTTTTCGAAAGCATCCAAAAATTGTTGTCTTAATAATCGCCGCACTTTGCACGCTTTTAAATAAAATGCATCCGAATATCCGGCGGATAAGGCATAAGTTCCTAACATGATTCTTCGTTTCACTTCGGCGCCAAAGCCTTCGCCGCGACTTAAGGAATAAAACTCGTCTAAAGAAAGGTTTGATGATTTATCATGGGGCGTGCGGTAGCCGTATTTGACTCCGTCATATCTTGCAAAATTTGAAGATGCTTCGCTAGCGGATATAAGATAATACATCGGCACCGCGTGCTGTGTTAGTGGAATCGACACTTCAACAATTTCTGCACCTAGGTGTTCAACCGCTTCGCGTGCTTGTTGAAAACTTTCAGCAATTCGGGCATCCGGAATATGATGGATAAATTCTTTTATGACTCCAATTTTTTTACCCTTTATATTTTCATTTAAATTTTGAGAAAACTTTTCCACCAGATGATCTGATGTGGTTCCATCGTACGCGTCTTGACCGCAAATAATTTCTAAAGTGAGCGCGGCATCTTTAACAGATGATACGATCGGACCGGCTTGATCCAAAGACGATGCGTAAGCAATAATCCCGTAACGACTTACGCGGCCGTAAGTCGGCTTAACCCCAACCACTCCGCAAAAACTGGCTGGCTGACGAATTGATCCACCGGTATCGGTGCCGATGGTGGCCATCGTTAAACGAGCCGCTTGAGCTGCGGCTGAGCCTCCGCTTGAT
>JACMMZ010000095.1 GCA_014378775.1 Pseudobdellovibrionaceae bacterium | reverse complement strand
AGGCCAGCCGCTAAATTTTCTTTCAGCGGAGCTTCACCCGTTCGGTCACGGTAGCCGCGCATGAACAAAGATTGACCTGAAGTATCTAAAGCCATGTTGTATTGATTTTTGTAACCGCGAATATGAATTCGCAAATCAGGATTATCATTACTGACGTTCGGACGAACGCCGTATTTTTCACGGAACTGATCAACGATAGCATCTTTGACTTTCATCGCCAAAAAACGTTGATCATTGATATTTGATTCTTTAACCGTCGCATCGATGGCCAAGGTCTGATCGGGCTTGATGTATTTTGTAAAATCATGTTTACGAACGTTATTATAAAGTTCTTCTTCATTATAAGCCGGAAAATCGAGGAGCGGTTTTAAGACACGGCTGGCAAAACGGGAATTCAAATTAGCGGCGTAACATCCGGCCCAGTTTCCTTCAAATAAAACACCGGCCTGAGTTTTCTCGCGCGTTTTCAATCCTAAATCTTTTAATTCTTGTTCGAGTAGATCAGATAAGCCCATCGGGCATGACGCAAAAAAACTTGCCATAAAGACAACCCTTCATCTTGAATGACCTTATCTTCCGAGTGATAAGGCCACGCTGTTATTTAACTTAAAACCTATCTAGGTTCCAGTATATTTAGGACCGCCCCCGCCTTCGGGAACTGTCCATTCAATATTATCGTGAGGGCATTTGATATCACAGGTTTGACAGTGAATACAATTGGTATAATTTATTTGTAAATCATACTTAGTGCCATCGATTTTTGAAGGCAGCATCTCGTATACGCTTGCTGGACAGAACTGCACACACGGGGAATTAAATTTGGGCTTACACAAATCACTGCAGGTTCTGGCATTTAGCAGTTTCAGGTGATTCGGAGAATCTTCATCATGAGTCGTTCCGGTCAAATAAACACTTCCCAATTTATCAAAGAAAAGTACACCGTCAGTGGGCGGTAGTTTATTTTCAGTTAATTGAAAACCTCCGTCCACTCCCCAAACAGATTTCACTGATTCTGTGGTATGAGCATCAGTATGTTCAATTTTCATGTGATCAAACAACCCACGGCCCCCGGTGATTTCCTGAATCGCAATAAAAGGTAACGACGCTAGCAGACCTTTGGATAAAGTCTGATGAAAATTTCTGACCCGGTACAATTCTTTTTTAACGTAGGATTGATTAATTTTATTTTCATAAGATTCTAATCGAGGGGCCGAGAAATCCTGCGCGATAATAGATTCAACGACCGCGTCTGCGGCCAGCATTCCCGATTTCATGGCTAAATGAATTCCCTTAAGCTTTTGGACATCCACCATGCTGGCTGTGTCTCCGCAAACTACCCAACCTGATCCGGAAAGCTTTGGCATCGAATACCAACCTCCCGCCGGCAAAGTTTTACCGCCGTAAGCAATAACTTTTCCGCCTTTGATCATGTTAAAAATAAACGGATGAGTTTTTAATTTTTGCAATTCCCGGTGCGGGTCTAACAAGGGATCCTTCGCATCTAAATAGGTCACTAAACCAATACTGATTTGATCATTTGGCATAGTGTAAATAAAAGTTCCGCCGATCGCTTTTTTTAAAGGAAATCCCATGGTGTGAATGACTTGACCAGCCTTAACGGTTCCTGGGGGCATTTGAATAATTTCTTTTACACCCTCTTCAAAAACTTCAGGGTTTCTTCCGTCGCGTAAATTTAATTTTTGACTGACTTGTTTGAATAAACTTCCACGAGTTCCTTCTGCAAAAACCGTTACTTTAGATTTAAGAATAAGGCCCGGCTCAAAATTTGATTTAGGATTGCCATTTTTATCTCGGCCTTTGTCTCCGGTGCGAACGCCCACAACTTGAGAGCCCTCGTATAATGCTTCCACCGCAGCAAAACCCGGAAAAATATTAATGCCTTTAGCTTCGCACTGAGCCGCGAGCCATTTATTTAATTTAGAAATTGAAATAATCGATTTCCCGATATTTTTAAACGGCGGAGGCGTGATCGGAAATTTAAACGATCCCTTTTCGGTCAGGTAATGAACGGCGTCCTCAATAACTAAAGTCTCGATGGGACATCCTAACTCTTGAAAATTGGGAATTAATTCACTCAACGCCTTCGTGTTTAGAACGGCTCCGGATAAACTATGTGATCCGACCTCATTTCCTTTTTCCACAACAACAATCATTTGTTCAGGTATCAGTTCACCCGTTTTATTTCCTGCGGTAATTTCTGCATTATGCTTTTCGATCGATGTGGCTAAACGGTACGCGCACGATAAACCGGCGGAACCACCACCGACAATCAAAACATCCACGTCCATCGTGTCACGGACCACACCTTCAGGTAGTTTTTCACAATTTTCACTGACTTCTCTTACGCTTAAAGTTGTGTTGTGCTGATCACTCACTTAAAACCCCTCACTTGTTTCTTCCGTACCGGATGTCTTTTTGTTTTTCAGGAAGTAACCTTCCGGCAAAAGCTTTAAGCTGCTTTCTTCCGGCCCGCCGACGTAGGTTCTATTTTTTGCGACCTCAGAATATTCAAAGGCTTCTTTCGGAGCTTGAGCCTGCGCAGATAAAGACAAAAAACTGAAAGCCAAACTGAAGGTAATGGACATCGTATAAAAATATTTCATAGCTTAATAATATAGTATTTGAATTTAACAATGACAACATAATGTCAGTTGTTTTAGATGCGGCGATGAGTGTTCATGGGGATCTGGCTTCGAACTTTCAGACACTCATCTTTATCCAAACGAGCATAAATCAATCCTACGCCGTCTTTTTTTTGCTGGAGGCTTTGGCCCCAAGGATCGACGACGATACTGTGGCCGAAGGTTTCACGCGATCCCAGGCCATTGGTACTATGGTGTAGACCCCACTGTGCTGGGGCTAGGACATAACATTGGCTTTCAATGGCTCGCGCGCGCACCAAAACATCCCAGTGAACCATTCCCGTCTTCACTAAAAAAGCCGAGGGAACCACAATGGCATCAACTTGTGCCAGTGCATGCTTATGATAAAGCTCTGCGAATCGAATGTCATAGCAAACGGAAGATCCAAATTTAAAACCATCAACGTCAAATTGAGTAATTTCTCCACCATGGGAAAACACATCCGATTCGCGTATGGATTTATCACCGGTTAAGGCGATGTCGAACAAATGAATTTTTCTGTAAATGATTTGTGCTCCACTTTCTGGAGACATCAGCACGCTAGCATTCCAGTTTTTTTCGGCATCGTAAATGGTTGAGGTGACGTGAAGATAAATGTTTGTTTCCGCACTCAAACGCTCAAGTTCTTTAAATTCTGAAGACTGAAGAATAATCTGCGGCAGTTTTTCATCTGACTTAATCCGAAAATACAGACTGTTCTCCGGAAAGAAAATAATTCGCGGACGAATTTCAGCAGGCTGATGACTTGCCTCGTGGACCAATTGTGTGATGTGTTTTAAATTGACCTCTACGCTATCGACTGAAGTCATTTGAGCCAGTGCAATATTCAGTACGTTCTTGATGCTCACTTGAAACCCCTACTCGATCTCTAAAGCTCCCATAAGAACTTTTTCTTCACACACGTAGGCACCGGCTTCCAAATTTTTCTTGATGTTGTTAAGAACATTTTCGCAAGCTTCATAACCCACGGCCGAGCTGACTTCTTTTGCATCGCCACCTTTAGAGTAGACGGTTTTGCACTTGCCATTTTTTTGATAATAAAGTCGCATCCAACGGAGCTCTTTCCCGCGGGTGCATTTATAGAAAACTTCTTTTTTAGTTTTTGCGCTGGCTAGAGATCGCTCCATTTGATCCGGAGCAAACGGCTCTTCAGCCGTTGAATAGTTTGCCATGAGATAAACACTTGAAAAAATGAGGACAGAAATAAAAAAGCCACTTATTTTCATATATATTTTCCTATATATTTATACTAAGTGGCTTTATTAATTTTTTGAATCTTTGAGAGTCTGATATGTCTGAAACTCGACTGAATCTCTACTAGTTAATAGGAAGAATTTTCCTAGACTCAGGTGCAAGTCAAATTGGTCGACAAGCTATTTAGACTTAGCCGCAGACTTTTTAGCGGTTTTTTTCTCTTTGGTCGCTTTCGCTGATTTCTCTACCAACTGAACATTTGAATAATCGATAAATCCCTCTTTTTTAAGTAAACCATCTTTTTTATCATAATGCGTTTGAATCTTAACGCCTTCGATTTTGATTTTCAAAGCTTTCGTGTTCACTTCGATAACAGTTCCTTTTTTACCTTTATCGCCGCCAGTTATGACTTGTACCTTATCGCCTTTTTTAATCTTTAATTTCAACATATCTGATCCTATACCTTTTTGGTGCTTTTGTTCATCTTACGACGAATACGTGTTTTAATGTCCATTGCTCTTTGAGATAGCACCTTATCATCTTGATTCATTATAAACTTATCAAAGCCACCGGTGTGCTCCATGTCGCGAAGTGTGCTGGTCGCCATGTACAAACGCACCATTGAGTTTAAAGTCTTACTAAATATACGTTTTCTTTGAACATTCGGCAATGCTTTCGACTTAGTCTTGATATTCGAATGACTTACTAAATTTTTAACAACTGGTGATTTTCCAGTCAATTCACAACGGCTCATCAGGGTCTCCTTACATGTACTGCACGTGGTACTATTTTTTAAAAAAACAGTAAATTTATCTTCCAAAAGCGAGCTTTCTGATATATTCATTTATTCTTTAATTGGCAAGAGGTTTAAATGGAAAAAGATAATAAACGCGAAAACACAAAAGAATCAAACCGTAAGTCTGTAAGAAGCAAATACAGAACCGAATACTCTGGAGATCATGTCTTTGACTACAAAGATCCAGCGTCTCTAACACGTTTCATCAGCGACGGAGCCAAGATCACCCCGGCCCGTATTTCTAAATTGAGCCTAGCTCAACAGAAAAAAGTAGCAGCCGCTGTTAAGAAAGCTCGTACATTGGCCTTATTGCCAGATGGTGCCGACGCTTACGATACATTTGGTAAGGCTGAATTAATTAGCCCTGCCCCTTTCGAATATTAGTATTAAATAACAATCTTGTTGTTGTTGTCCCCAAAGGAAGAGCTTGAGCTCTTCCTTTTTTATTTATTTACGACGTCAAAAAGCTTTTTCATGTAAAGACTCAATCGACCTTCAAAACGCTTCGGGATCCAAAATCAATTAAAAATCTACAATTCTTATTTCTGATAAAACTTTCTTTACTTCTGGAATCCGAGGATCTTAAAGCTTCTGTACTTATTTAAATGCAGATTTATCTAGGATCTTCCTTTGCAATTCACCAAGTCAGAAAGAGGTGTCTATGCAATCAATAACAATTATCCCAAACAGTTTCTCCGGTTTTTTAAATCAAACTTCACATGAAGAAAAGCTTAAACAAAAACTAAATCAATTCGGATTAAACCCCATAGACTGGTCCCTCAATTTTTACCAAAAAAATTACGCTCTTATTACGAATACCGAAGAGAATGACTTTCAATTCATTGGAAAGATCAATGCGGCTAAAACCAACTGGGAATTTATTCAATTATTTAATATTTAGAAAATTTCATTTATTAGTAGGTTAAGTTTAAAATATTTTATTGGTATTGGTCGCAACGTAAGGAAAACAGACTTCGTTGCAACACCTCTTTTTCGTCCAGCTTTCCTAATGAATTTCCACTCCATTTTAAAGCGGTGGGCCGATGAATGTCGGTGGAGTTGATTTGACTCTGCAGCTTTTCGGGCCAAACATCGGGGTACTCTCGAAGAACACCCGCACGAAATATTTTGAATTCTTCGTCCCCGATAAGATCCACCAGCACCGTTTTTAAACGGCAAAAAGTATAGACTTCCGATCGACTTAGCCAACCCGCTCGGTCAGCTAACCCTGCCGGAGGTTTTTCTCCCCAAGCTAATAAGGCTAAAATCTTAACGCCCTCTTTTAACTGAAATTTAATAATACTGGCCGTTTCTTCCGGCGCGCCTTCAACCATAAAATTTTCATCTCCAACTAACTGAGGTAGACATTTATCGTCGAAACGTACAAAAGCTTCCTCTACTTTTTTGAGGGCTAAAAAATAATTTTCGCAGGCTCCAGGACTATTTCCCTCTTTACAAAATCTTTTAGTTTCTCCCACCTGAGGCAAAACCAATTTTTTTGTTTTTGTTCGAGGAGATTTCAGAAGGTAACCTCGTACGTCTTCAGTGAAGTTTAAAATTTCGATATCGCAACCGTTTTTCAACGGCTTTATTTTAATCATCACTGCTAGAGCAATTAAAATGACTCCGACGACAAAAACAGGTTTGGGAATTTTTTTTAAAAGATCATCAAGACGTGCCATAGTTTATTTAATAATTATTTTAATTTTTTGAACATTGATTTTGCAAAGAATCTGTTTTGACCTTCAAAACGGGGATAAAATGATGAGAAAATAGGTCGGTTCAATACTAAGGTCGTGGTGAGGGAATTGAGGAGGATTGAAAAAAGAACTTTTACTTAAAATTAAAAAGACTCTCTAAGTCGCCAAATTGGTGTGGGTGTTGGGTGAGGCACTAGACAAAATATTTGCCTGTATTGGAGATTAAAATTACAAAATCAAATAAGTAACATCAATCAGGACAATATAGGAATTATTGGAGCCCAAGTTGTTAAACTTTTTGGCAACATTTTTACACCCATGCCGACAGCCCGCTCGCGAACTGAAAGATCGTCGAATCGGCTAGTAACCAAAATACTGGAGTCTTCAAGGCCGTACTTTTCTATTAAGTCTAATCCGTTATAATTCCTCCCTGAAAACTCATAATCTACCAGAAAGGTCGAATTTTGGGTTTGGTTAGATTCTAGCCAATTCGATAAATCTTCAGCACCGTATAAAGATTGTATATTCTTGGATGGTATTCTTTGCTTCCAGATTTCGTGAATTGAGTTGTCATCATCAATTGAAAGAACATTGTTACTAATCTTCACGCAGGATGCGAACCATAGCGGAACGGGCACGATGGGAAGTGAAATAGAAATAATAGTACCCAAGTTGACTTCGGAGCTAATAGAAATTTCTCCACGCCACGACTTTACCATCTCTTGAGCATGTAAAAATCCGAGCCCGTTACCGTCAGGCTTTGAAGAAAATTTCAGGGTCCCGATTTTCCTTTTCACTTCGTTGGTCATTCCCGTCCCGTTATCGGAAATCAAAATTTTAGCCAACTCGCCATCGCGCTCTATGACGACACGAACATGTCCGTAAGCCGGAATAGATTCGACGGCATTATTTATCAAGTTTGAAATAATTCTTTTGAACTGACTAGGATCTACAATGGAAAATATGCCGTATGAACGATGCAGATCCAATTCAATTCGAACATTGGACTTTAGCCTGTGCTCGAAACGTTTCTCAGAAATTATTGAGTCTAGTAAGTTAGCTAAAAGTTCGCTATTAAGAACCGAGTCGCGGCCGTTAGTTTTAGAAAGCAAGTTATTTGCGATATCGTTAATCCGACCAGTAGCTTCGCGTAAAATACATCTTTTTTCTTCTTCAATTTCAGACAAACTACTGATGATTAAATTTAAAGCTGAAATTGGGGAGCGGACGTCATGTGCAACCTGTGTGGCTACTTTTACTATTGCTTTCTCTTTTTCCGATTCAAATTTCGATTCATTAGCCCTGTTTAATTCTGAAACGTACACATCAAAGCTATTTTTTAAAATTTTTAATTCATCATTTTCATCTGAATTATTTGTAGAAAAAGCATTGTTTAGTTCGAGCGTCTTAGCGACAAGCTCACTCGAAAGATTTTTTATTGGCAAGATCACACGCTTTTTTGCCAATCTTAAACCAGCAAAAATCGAGATTATAATAAAAATTAGAACCGAAGCCAAGTAGATTACAATAGACTGCATTTTTTGAAGACTAGGCTTTTTTGTTTCGATCGTAATATCATCTACCAAGTTCCCGGATATCTTCGCGATGGTTGGGAATAGCTGTATTAACTCATTCTTGTTTAATTCCGCCTTAATCCTTCCTTTTGGAACAGCACTTTTACTATTTATATTCTGATCGTCCCATTTCAGTATCTGCAATTGAACGATCGATTCAAAGTTCGGTTTCGCATCTGATTGTATAACAACATTTTTCGGATACCTGAAAATTAGGTTTCCTTCAATGTCGTATACGAAAAATCGGAAGCCATAGGGCATTTCTAACGAATCGAGTAACCCGATCAGCCTATTTTCCGTGAATTGCCTAAAGTTAATAGGTGTCATAAAAAATTCAATTAGCTCTGAAGATTTCGATAGCGAATCAACCGAGAGCTTGAAACTTTTTAAATACATCGTGATTTGACTCACAGTTTGCTCATGCAGTCGTTCATCTTGCATTGCCTCTAGCTCATTATGGGCCTTCATCTGATATGCAACTAGAATTGTTCCTATCAATGCTGGAATACCTGCAGAAAGAAATAATATTATGGCCATGTCTTGGACAAGTTTACTGATACGATTTTTCTTCATACTTTACCTTCTGCCATCTCGTATTTAGAGAATCGTGAACTTCTTTTGGAGGTGCATTCAAAAGCAATGGCTTGTACTTCTTTCTAGCGAAAATTTCATTCAAAACAGTCTTAATTTTTGAATGTAATTTCACTTTGTGATTCATGTATGGCGAGAAGTAGCCGGTCATTTCGACGTTGCTTTTTATACTTTGCCTATCGGTAAGCAGCTTAATAAATTCCACTAACCTACGTTTATCAATTTTTGATTTTTTGAACGCGCATAAATAATCGACTCCGATAACTGGACTTCTTTCGGGAAGAAAAACATTTATCGAATCCGCGCCGCCATCAAGTAAAGAAGTTATCTCACCATGCCAACCGTATGCTGCAGAATTTTTCTTTATCAAGTATTCAGCTGTACTCGTTTTCAGATCTGCTGCTGATAATCCGTTTAGAAAACCGAAATCTGCCATACACTTTTTGGAGCTGTCCCAAGACATTTTTTTGCTGTCATTGCCGTGGACACAATCGCCATCCAGCATACTTCGTGCTGCGATTTCCAAGGCGTCATCGATCACTGCGACGCTATATCCTTTGTTTTTTAAAGAAAGTAAGTCTGGCAGACTGTAAATTTTAGCGCTCCCCTTGACTGAAAAAAGTGTGACTGACCACATGTAAGGTACGCAGTTAGCGGTAGGAATAAAGTCCAAATACTTGCGCGACGAATTGATTCTTTGTACTCCCTCGAATTCAACAATTTTTGAAACCGAATCGAGAATCGTTCCGGAAACTATTGCGGCATCATACTCATTACTCTTCGAAATTAATTTAGCAAAAGCTACCTCGTTTGATTTGTACGGCGAAATCTCGAGCTTAAATCCCGATTTTTGGACACGTTCAACAACATTAGGAGCTAAATAGTCCCACCATGTTAAAAGGCGAATAGTTTGCGCATTCAACTGATTGAAGGCCAGAACTAGAATAAAAAATAAGAATAATTTCATTTTTTCTCCAGATTTTTAATCCAATACACCATAACATTTTCAAAATCTTTGACAGACCCATCTTGCTGAATAGTCGGCCATCCGTACTTGAAAGTAATATCGGTTTGTTTGAAACCTAGCGAACTCCAAACCAGATCAGCTTCTTTGTAATTGTTCGGTTTTCGCGAATCGTTCTGGCTTCTAACAATAGTTGCGATACAGGCTTTTGAAAATCCCGATTTAACAGCGTGCTTGTCTTGCAAATCGTATATCACCTTGACTAATCCACTTCCGCGCACAGAGTAGTCCAAAATAACTTCTCCGTAGTAATAAAATTGTTCGGGCTTAAGTGCTGCTTTATCAAAATCTGACTCAGCCTCGGTTAAAATGTCGGAACTAGTTAGCAGTGGAATCGATGTAGAAATGCCTACGACCTTTTCGTTGAGTAATATACGAATCAACATGGACTTTGGATCACAAATGTAACCATTCAAATAGTTTTTTTCGTAAAATAAGTCTCCCGCATACAAATAGGGATAATCTTTGAAATATTTTATTCGGAAACCCGCAATCTCTTCTAAGTGCTGTTCAATTTCTTTTCCGTTATAGATTTCATATATAAATGCCTTCATCTCTTCCACCCCAGAAATAAAATAACACAAGGAGTGAATATGCGCTCACCAAACTACTTCAAATTGTAAGAGTTCATTGGATGGCAAACAGTTAGACAGATCGCTAACCAGATCTTGGTGAGCCTTACTAAAAATCTGAACGTACTTATCACGATTTTCTTGATTTGGATCACCTTGTTCTTGATCAAACTTTTTATCTTCAAACTGTGGCGCATTGGTGTGGAAAATAAAAAATGAGGTTATGTTTTATTTCTTGCAGAACATATTGCCGGCGTTAGAGAAATAAGCGGCTGAGTATGATTAGTTAGTATAGCATTCTTTCGAGTTGATCCATTACGAACCGAGGAAAACCTGATTCATAACCTACCTCATTAGGCCCTCAAAAATTGGTCGGGGCGATAGGATTCGAACCTACGACCCTCTGGTCCCAAACCAGATGCGCTACCAGACTGCGCTACGCCCCGACATCTTTCGATGTGCTAGATTAATTCTTTCGATGAATGTTAGTCAAGTCTAATGAAACTGCGGTCTTAGGCAGCCTTTTTCTTACTCTCAAGTTCTTCTTTGAGTTGTGCATTTTGCTGAAGCGCCAGTGCGAGCTGCTGAGTTATTTCGCGGATTTTATTTTTGAGAACTTCTGGACGGTTTTCTGTAGCCAGATAAAAGGGCACATCAAAAGGTTTTGCTGGTACCTTAGCTTTTGCTTCAAATGCTGAGTTTTGAAAGCCCTTGGTACCTTGCGCAGGCCGTTCCGGCGGCTTGGATGCCGGCTTAACTAAAGTCGCTTCAAAATTATTAGGTATGTGTAACCTCATGTCAAACTTCTCAACTTTAACCACGCTCTTACCAATAAGATCTCGGACATCTCCGATCACTTTGAATACGCCCGAAGAAATGTCCACTGGAGTTGGTTTAATTTCATCATACACGAGCTCGAGTTTTCGCTGCTCTTGATGAGATAATTTTTTAAGTACCACTTGGTATTCTGCAGGAGTTAAACTTTTTAATGCGATGGCCATTTGGAGCGACGGAATACTCGAAACGATATCTAGGAAAACATTAGATTCCCACGAAATGATTTGAGCAAAAGTAATCGTCTTTTGATCGATCGCTGCGGCCCATTCAGGAGTTTCAGATTGAATGATCGCCATGATCTGCTCGCGCTTTTTTGCATTACAGGTCTCGAGCACCTTGAGTAACTCGTTGAATCCGCCACTTTTTCGATATCTGTCTACCATTGCCATAATGCAACTTCTCGGCTTTTAGGTAGGCAACATTTAATAATTTTTTTCAGCTGCTCCGAACCCCAGACTTTTGAAGTGGAAATTTGTTTGAACGTCATCAATTACGAGAGCGTCAGAAAATCTCAATATGGGTCATTCTCAACCGAATTTTAATTTTGCAGTTTGATAATGATTTGAAGAATTGGAAAACTATCAATTATATAAAATTGAATTCCAGATCCAAAAGGTTGAAGTGGTTTTGAAAACTCCACATTAAATAAAAAACTCTTACAATTTGCGTTGTAAGAGTTTAGCGAATTATAAAAAATATAATAAAATTATTTTACACCAGTGTAACATGTGTAAGCGACTTTGATTTGAACGCCTTCTGATCCGCGCTGGAAAATAATTTGAGAATCACCATTCCAAGAATACGGAATTGAACTGACTACACCGTTTGAATCCGTAACGACTGGTGGATTCATCGGTTTACACTTTAATGTTAAGAGCCGAGCTGAATCAGATATTTTCGCAGCAATATTTGCAAAATAACCCGTGTAATCATTACTGCAAATACTTAAGTTTTGTCCACGAGGTGCGGCGTTCCCGTCAACATCGCGAGAGGCCGAAGAAGAAACGGCTGCGTATTCTAAGCCGATGTTTGAGTTAATCAGGTAATTACCATTCGAACTTCTGATTGGTTGACCGTCAGCTCCTACAAATGATTGTTGTTGCTGAGTCGCACACGAAGAATCTTTGGTGATTATAGAGTTAAACTCCCAGTATTTTGAAGGATAAGTCGTGTTGATCATTTGAATCAAATTCGAAGCTTTGTCTTTTTCTTCTAAAGCATAATCGGAAGAATTCAAATATGATCCACTTCGTACATCTTCATTTGAAATAATAATGACATTGAGATTAGCATCTGCACGAATCAGCGAAGCTACATTTTTAGATAGGACTTCATGAGCTGCGTAAATTCCACGTTCATCCCCTGAAGGACAATATTTTGGGTAATTTTGATTGTAATAGTCCGTCGCATCGAAATTTGCCTTATCAGTTTCATAAGCCGATTTTATAAATTGCTCGCAACGTGCTGTTTCTGTTCGAACGATAGCTCCATTAAACTGAGACACTCGATTTGAATCTGATCTTTTTAAAACTTGGCTGTTTCCAAAACTAACTAACCCTGCTGATCGAGCTAGGCTTATATCGGTTGTTGTAATACCAATTTGGTAATCAATATCTCTTCTGTCTAAGGCTTCAATAAATCCACCGAACTTAGCAGCTAACTTCTTTTGGACTTCAGACATAGATGCTGAATTATCATCAACAAATAAGATATCAACTTTACCCGCACCCACTTTGAAATTTTGAACGATACTTGTACTGTTAGGACCGACGATGCAGGTCCCAGGTAAATCGACACAAATATCAGATTGAGCATTACTAAATTTTGTAGGTGAACAGGCAATAGTGGCTCCGATAGCGGCACCCAAAAGCAACTGGCAGTAAGTTAATGTGGAATTTTTCATATTCACCTCTACTACCGATTATTCAAGAAATATGCCTGTTTGAGCGGCATGAGATCGGATAATTACGGTGAGAGCTGTAAAAACATTAAACAGTGAACAAAAAAAGGCAAAAAAAAAGCCTACTTGCTATTTCTAACAAGTAGGCAATAAAGGAACCGGCATCGCGCTACTCTCTCACACGGTCACCCGTGCAATACCATCGCCGCAAGAGAGCTTAACTTCTGAGTTCGGAATGGGATCAGGTGTAACATCTCTGCTATAGACACCAGTAAAATTGTTTTAATTGATTTTTAGCGATAATTAGATATTTATTTGAACTGACATTTTATAAATAAAATGTCGAAAATTAATTTTAAAAAAGCCTCACGACCTATTAGTACATATAAACTGAATACCTTACAGTACGTACATTTTATGCCTATCAACCTCGTAGTCTCCGAGGAGTCTTTAGGGGGCCGAAGCCCCAGAGAAATCTAATCTTGCAGTTGGCTTCCCGCTTAGATGCTTTCAGCGGTTATCCATTCCAAACGTAGCTACCCTGCATTGCCGCTGGCGCGACAACAGGAACACCAGAGGTTCGTCCATCCCGGTCCTCTCGTACTAAGGACAGGTCTGCTCAAATTTCTTACGCCCACAGAAGATAAGGACCAAACTGTCT
>JACMMZ010000094.1 GCA_014378775.1 Pseudobdellovibrionaceae bacterium | reverse complement strand
TAAAGAAGACCTTAGAAAAGCATGGGGTAAAATGAAGGACGATCAGAACTAATTATAGCTATAGTAAAAGTAGAATAAAAGGTTGAACTAACAATTTTAATGTAATTTGATAAGGAGAAAAAAATGAATTTAGACACGAAGAAAACTTTGAAGAATCTAAAAAATGATTCGTTTCATGATTTCAAAAGCTTCGGTAAAGATGTTGTAAAATCTGATGAATTTCAAAAAACGCAGGCATTTGCGACTAACTCTGCTGACATCCTATCTGAAAAGATTAGATTAGGTGTCGATGAGACTGAAGAAAGAATGAAAGAATTTTCCGAAGTTGCACTTCGTTTCGTCAAAGAAAATCCATTTTATATCGCCGCAGGAGTCTTAGGTCTAGGCCTAGCTTACGGTGCTTATCTGTTACGTAAAAGACGTTAGTTTTTAAAACGCAAGGAGCTTGTTTTTAACAAAATAACTTCTTGCGTTTTTTTTTGCCTAATCGGTTTCATTGAACACATATCCAACGCCGTAGACTGACGTTATCATTTTTGCCAGTAGACCTAATTTTTTTCTTAAATGCGCTACGTGCGTATCAAGCCCTTTTTTCTCAATCGTGGTTCCGTGGCTAGACCATACCGAGCGAATGATTTCTTCCCGAGACATCGGAATTCCCTTGTGACGATATAAATTAAACAACAATCTGAACTCAGTGGGGGTTAACGACACATCTTTTTTTGCAGACTTTCCAAGAATAAAGCATTTTTGCAATGTTGTATTCAGTTCGAAATATTTGGTTTTTAAAGACGTATCATCGACCATACGATGATGCCTCAGGTGAGCCTGAATACGGGCCTTGAGCTCGGGCATATGAAAGGGCTTCGTGATGTAATCACAGGCCCCGCAGTTCAAGCCATAAACCTTATCAGATAAGTTATCTTTTGCAGTTAGCATAATTAATGGAACAGCAGAGTGGTTAGGATGAGATGACAGTTCGCTGCAGAAATCAAATCCACTGCCGTCAGGCAGGCTCACGTCAATAAGGACCAAGTCAAAGCGGGTGGTCCCAATAAGTTTTTTTGCATCGAGCAAAGTCAGCGACTGCGTAACGTCTAGGGGAATCAGACATTGTTTAATTACAATTCCTGTATCAATGCTGTCGTCAACTAGTAAGATCTTCATCGATAAAACCCCTGTAGAAAAGCTGGCCCTCAGTGTAGTCTTGTTTTTTTAAATTCAAAAAACAAAATAAAAGAGTAGAGATTTCTCTACCGGCAATCTTCCCAATAACCAATGTTTTGTGGCTATGATTCACTAATAGGGTGATGGAGCACAGATAACTTAAGGGGGACACGATGTCAGTATTAGGAATTCTAGAAAATCATAAAATACAAAAACGGCCGGTGGTGCTTATCATCGATGATGACGTCGATGCCGTCATCAGCCTTGAACGAACAGTTCAGAATTTAGGTTGCGATACGGTCACGGCTTTAGATGCCGCGGACGCTCAGAAAAAGTTGATGGCAGGTAAAATTGATCTGGTGATTCTGGATTGGCATTTGGACAGTAATATCGAAGCCGGAGAAATACTCGAAAAGGTAACGCGGACTTTGAAAAAATTTTCAAGAGTTAATAATAGACTTAATGAAGATCAGCAGCAAGGTCCTAAAAAAACATTTTTAGTCACGCACTCTTCACTCAAGGAAAGTGAAATCGTTGTTCCTGAAAGTGATTATTTTAAAAGTTTGGGCCACTGGCAAAAGCCCGTTGATAGAAATGATTTAGTAAAAAAAACATCGGATGTTTTAAAATCTATTGGATTCTAAAAAAAATAAGGAGGTTTTTATGACGTATTTAGAAAAAGCATTTCTACCATTGTTCGTTTTCATCGCCACGATTTCCGGACTGGCATTTGGATCAATGATTCCAATTTTATTTCTAGTCATTCCGGTGTTGACGATGCCATTTCTGATGTACAGTTACACACAGATGTATAAGTACCGTTATCGTCTGCTAACGGAAGATGAGCCCGTTATTGATCTAGCTCACTTTTCAACGCAAATAATTGGTGCAGAGGACAACAGAAATTTTATCAAGTACAGCTTCGATCATCAATACAATGTAATTGACGACGATCAGTTGGCACCACAAAGGCAAATTACTGACCTAACGAACCGGGAATTACCAGAGCTTACGGATGCGATGCCATCGAATGGCTCTGCGACTCAAAGCTTTACGGCCGTGGGTGCGCGTCAATGGCTTTACCGTTTTCATTTTAAGTCTGTTTCGGCAGAATTTAACGCGATTGGAGTGGGTACTGAACCCAAAGAGGCCTTTGCCGTCGCCAAGCAGGTTCTACAGCGTCAAATTCGAGAATGGCATATCGTCAGACAGACAGATGAAAACTACGTTGGAGAAGCTAATACAGAGCTTCTCCAGAATCTGCCTGATTTAAGTCAACTTCATGTCGGTCGTGATTTGAATGACCATATTGGAGCCGCGACGGCGGAAAATAACTTAGAAACAATTGTGGAGGCTGATCGCAGTTTAATGCAGCAGGGGAAGGTAAAGTCTCCTACGGTTCTTATCGTAGAGGACGACCCGGATGTTGCAATGGCTACAGAATCCATATTTAAACAACTGGGATGTAAGACTATTTTATCAGATGGTCACGATGGAGCTTCCCATAAAATGAGTTTTCAGGATGTTGATTTTATCGTTCTAGATTGGATGCTGGGAGATAATTTATCGGCTGATCAGTTAGTGAAGAAATCGACTCGGATAATTGATGCTTATAAAGATTTGCGATCAAAGTTCCATAATCAGCACGCGAAGGTGATAACGTATTCGGCTCTGGATAGATCAAAAGTGCAGTTGCCACAGTCTGACTATTTCGATCATTTAGATCATTGGCAAAAGCCGGTGAATTACACCGAACTGACAAAGCGGGCGTCTGATTTGCTGGTAGCGAACGGATATTAATACGAAGGGTGGTATTTGTATGGAAAGTCGCGAATTGAAAAGGAATAAAATTTTGAATGTAAATTTGAACGCAAAATATAAAATTCCATCCGAATTGAAAGATGTTATTCCTGGATATATTGGTCGACGAGATCAAGATATCCAACAGCTCAAGATAGCGATCGAGGCCTGTGATTTTACGTCTGTGGGGAAGATTGCTCACAAGCTTAAGGGAAACGGGGCTAGCTATGGCTTTGATCATTTAACTGAGATTGGTCAACGACTGATGAACGCTAGTGAAACAGAAAATAAACTTGCCGTGATCCAGTTGATTCAGGAATTTGAAGAAGAAGTAGAAAATATTAAAATTAATATCCTTTAAATTTTCCACTGAATTTAAACATAAAGTCACCACTGATTAAAAATACGATCAGCATAAAACCTAAATTCATCGGCACTACGGACACCAGCATCAATAATACGGTCGTAAAGACAATCGTGTATACATCGTAAAAATCTGTTAGGTCCATCCTCAAACTCCTTTTAAAAGTGGATCATTCATTTTATGAAATTCTTAACTTAAAGTGATTTTCTTTTTCTTGATCTAAGCTTGATTAAATTTCTAAAAAAAATCTAGATCTTAAAAGTATGTTTAATAAACTCAATCTGTAAGTAAAATATCTACGACCTTGGTCGCGGTAAAATTTTAATTGGGGATGTGTTTTTAACATTGGTTCTGAAAGCAAATTAGAATTTCATTGTTGGCTACAGGTAAGACTTAAAATGAAAAGATATATTCAGATTGAGTTTTCTGAAGGCTTTATTAATTGATAGATTTATGAAGCCTAACAGCTAAAAATAAAGAATACAGATATGGAAATTTAAGCTGCATCAAATTAATTTATGATGCTTCAACATAAAAAGGGGGATTTTATGGAACGTATGGAAAAGCGTAGTAATGACGAAATGAAATATGAAGTAAGGATGGATACACACGGGACGACCGCCCATGCAACGCCAATCGAGGAGTATATCAAGTGGACGACACCGTTCTGGAATACGGCATTTTTTGATGAGTTGGATCTTTTTGAAGAACATAAAGATGTGCTGATCGTAGAAGATGATTCGGACACCATTAAGCTGTTTAAAACAATGATCAAAAGTTCGGATGACAGTGTACGGGTTAAATCAATGTCGTCGGCTGAAGAGGCGGGTAAGTACCTTAAGGATCTTAAGAATAAGAATGTAGAGGGTCCGGATGCAGCAATTATAGATTACAATTTATCGGGAAAAAATGGATTATACGTTTGTCATTTGCTGGATGCCTATTTTCCTGAAACGAAAGTGATTCTAGTATCTGCACTTAATCCGATTGAAATCAGAAATAAACTGACTGAGCAAAACTTAAGTGTCGAGTTCATGCAGAAGCCGCTTGATCGTGGCCAAATTCTTTATATTTTAAGACCGTAATAGTTGCAGAGATTGTATGAATATTTTGAAAAAAATAGAATAAAAGTTTAAAGCCTACTTTGAGTAGGCTTTAAAGTACTGATGAGCAGAATTTAAAATTTCAAGACAAAGCGGTGAGTTCTCTTCTTTAGCCGCTTTTTCTAATTTAACGGCCAAAATTTCTAGTGTCGGAAAACCGTAAGGCCTAGCAATTCCCTTGATTGTATGGCTCACTTTGGAGATAGCGACAAAATCATTACCTGCCGCATAATCGTTTAAATTTTTTAAATCTCTTTTTCGTGATTCACAGAATCCTGGAACTAGTTCCAAGATATCCGGATCCACTTCCACCTCTGTCTGCGGCCTTGCAGCCTCAGTTTGCGATATTGCCACTTTGACTCCTTTTGTAGTAAGGTAACGACGTCGTCGTCGTCTGGGTCACAGTGGCTTTTTTAAGTATAGGCTCATCTTTCTTCAGATAATACCCTTTTCCGCGACGGTTCTTAATAACCAAGCAGCCCGGAGCAATTTTTTTACGAAGGTGGCAAACATGGGTATCAATATTACGTTCACTT
>JACMMZ010000093.1 GCA_014378775.1 Pseudobdellovibrionaceae bacterium | reverse complement strand
TATCAGTGTGTCACTACCCAAGTTTGGTCATGACCGTAAAATTGAACTTTCTGAGAACCTAATCGGAAATATCGAGACGGCCGCAGATATCGAAGACCAAGTTTCTCAAGCTCGAGAATTATCTAAAAAGCCGACAGAATATTTGTCATCTTATATTTACCAAATTGGAACACCCCATGCGCGATTTTTAAAAATGCTGACTCAAAAAATAGCTGGTGAAAATAAATCTAGCGAAACTTTGGCCAAGCTTGTCATGGCTCGAACTGTTTATTCGTACTTAAAACATCTATCGGTGACAACCAGCACTTTTAAAATCAACGATGCTGTAGAAGTTGACGATTTATTTAAGTTTTTTGCGCAACCCGAACTATCGGGAATGAATTTATCCACTGATCAATGTGATTTTGTTTTGAAGTATATTAAAACAAAAGAGAAGTCATTGAAGTCCAAGCTTTGTCAGGGTGCTGGACAAGATGAATAGTCAGATGAATAAAATACTTCTTATTTTTTTCATGACGTTAATGACTTTGAATTTGAATCGAGCTTTTGCTAACGAGCTCCAGATCTTTGCTCCGGGTTTACAGTTTCGCTATGAAGATGATTCGGATCAAAGTATTAAAAATCGCCAATATGCTAATTATAATTTAGCCGCCATTATTTTTGATGACTATATGATCGGCGGAGAATTTAACCAGCGTGCGGAACAATCAGGTAACACCGCTTTAAATATTAAAACAGAATTTCAAGAATTTAACTTATACGCCGGTTATTTTGTTTATTCTAAATTACTCAATGAAGATTATAAAATTAGTTTCGATCTAGGACCGGTCGGGTATCTCGGACGAAATCGAACCACGGTGTTGACCACGTTAGGTTCGGTGTCTGACCAATCTAAAAGCGAAGATAATTTAAATTATGGTTTAGGGGTGCAGGCCACTCTGCGCTTGTCGGCGTTTATCATTCAATCTGAAGCTAGATATGCGTATTCTCGCTCCTATCAACCCAGTTACACTCCAATTTTTGGGTTGCGCATGGGGTTTCGAATCGGATTATGAATACGTGATTGAATTCAATCTATCTTGCAATCGATCAGATAATTTTATTTTCGCAGATTCTTTAATTTTTAAAAGCAAATCAGTGACTTTTGTATAAGCCGGATAGGTCACCAGAGCTGCCGGATTTTTGGATTGATAATGTTCGATGATCTGGCAGGCCGCATAAATTCCCGATTTTGATAGCTGAGGCTGTGACGATTTGATCATAACGATGAGATCCTCAAAAATTTTATTCTCTAAATTTTTCAAAGCGCGAAACACTAACATGTTAGCTTCGGTACGACCCGAAGAATCGTTGGTGACTCTAAAGCTTGCGGGATTTTCATTTTCCAAAGCGTTGAGATCTTTTTCCATCAAAACATCAATGACAGAGGCGTTGATGCGTCCCTCGATGTCTCGTGGAATGAGCCGCAAAGTGAGGGTGTGGTTCTGGTTCCAGCTGCGATTTGGAATCAGATTTTTTCCCAGCATGATCAGTTTTGCATATTGTGAAGCATTTAATCTTAGATTTTGTTTCTGATGAAGCAACACATTTTGCCAAGTCAGCGCAATTTTTTCAGTTGCAACGCGAACATTTATTTTAAGCAGCGCATTTAAGATCAGATCGGCTTGTGTATCATTTTTCAAAATTTGATCTAAAAAATAAATGATGTGATGATCGGCACGGAAGTATTCCATTTGATCGGGATGGTTGATCAGGATGTTTTCGATGACATCGAATTGGCTGATTTGGTAGCCGTCTTGATCGGCCATATTTTTAAATTTAAAGTTCTCAACGTTTTCGGGGATGACCGCCAATGGCTTGATGTCAGATGCGTGCTCCGTAGTCAGGCAAAGGATATTTTTATCTTTTAAAGTCACGGCATCCATCAAGCGCGTGGTAAAAGTGAGAGCATCACCTAAAAAGCCGTAACCGGCCGATCGTTTGCTAAACGTAATTTCGGAGCTGTAAATAGCACTTTTTAAAGTAAAGCGGCGTTTTTCATGATCCACGGGAAAATCAATTTGGGAAAATTCAAACATCAGGTCACGCGAAAAAGCTAAGGCTCTTTTTGCTGAATCATTTCCTTTAAACACCACAACAATTTCATCGCCAATGGTTTTTTCAAATAGGCCCTCGTAACGCTGTAAAAGCTCACATCCAAAATTTTCTAAATTCATGGTCATTAGTTGCGTGGCCTGACCTTGATTAGCCGCGACCACTTTAGAGAATCCGTTAATATCAACTTTGGAAACCGTTCCGTAAAACGAGTAGGGGATCTTGTGATTATTCTTTTTAATTTCATTTAGGACACTAAATTCCAGAGAAGTTTCAAGTAAGTCGATATCTTTGTTCAGTTCTTCATTCTGTTTAACCAAGGCGGTCGTTGCCGATTGAATAATTCTTATGTCATTTAATTGAAGAAATCCAAATGTCTTCGTCAAGATTTTAAGCCAAACCGGATCTTTGCCTTTTGTTTTATAGCGATTTTGAATCGATTCGGCAAAAATCAGGACCGCGCACAGGATAAACGCGAATACGATATAGATAACGATCAGCAGATCTTTCAGCACGTCTCTTAACATAACTGAATCTTTGACCACCAAATTCATAAAGTTCATTTTTTGCGGCGTCAGAACAGAAATGGACCAGATATACGGGCCTGTTTGTTTTTTCACAATATCCACGGTCATGCCCGCGATGGCATACGTTGCGGGGCTT
>JACMMZ010000092.1 GCA_014378775.1 Pseudobdellovibrionaceae bacterium | reverse complement strand
CGAAATCAGTTCCCGGACGTTTTTGAAAAAGTAAAAATTTTGCAAATCACGGGACCTATTCCCAATGATCCTTTAGTTTTTCGTAAAGATTTGCCGGAGGAATTAAAAACCAAGGTGGCTGAGGCTTTAAAAAAATATTTAACCACGCCCGATGGTAAAAAAATCATGTTCGATATGTACCATATCACTGATTTTAAAGCGGCCAATGATGCCGATTATGATGTTGTTCGAAAATATTTAAAAGAACTTGGTCAACAAGCAGAAGATTTTATTAAGAAATAATTTAGTATTTTCTAAAAAGAGCTTTCACTAAGCCTTTTACGTCGACTTTTTGTGGGTGATACCACATGGATTTCAATTTCGTGTTAGCCGGGCGCAATTCAATTTGCTTTTCATTGGTTTCTGCATTTGGGTTTTTCTTGTGGAAAAATCTTTTCACGGTAGATTCATCTTCGATACTGGCTACAACAAGGTCACCATCTTTGGCGGCTTTTTGAGAAAGCACCACTAAATAATCGCCATCCAATATGCCTTCATCAACCATCGAATCACCTTCAACTTTAAGCGCGAAGTAATTTCCTGGTGACTTAACGTATTCGGAAGGCACGTTGATAAATTCATTATCCGCCATACGTTCAATCGGAAGGCCTGCAGCCACGCGACCCATGAAAGGGATTGCGATGGTGTTTGATTCTGACTTATCCGAATCAATATTTAAACGTTCTTCTAAGTTTTTAGAAAAATCTTTGGCCGAGTGCAAAATATGAATCGCCCGTTTTTGATTCTGCGGAAGCTCCACATAGCCTTTGGCGGCTAATTGCTTAAGATAGTTCTGAACCGAGTTGAACGAGGCGAAGCCGAAGTGATCACAGATCTCTTGGTACGATGGCGATAAGCCTTTCGAAACCAGTTCGTTTTCGATGAACTCGAGGACAGAACGTTCTTTTGTGGAGAGTGGGGGGAGGGACTTTTTCATACATATAAATTACACTGTAATTAATATGTAAGTCAATACCCTGTTTCGAAGAAGTTTAAAAAAACTAGACCCTAAGGTCAAAACAGAACTATTCCGCGCGGAATAATGAAGCTGGTTCCCGGTAGGGTTTTTCTATCGAAGAGGTATTTCCCGAGACTTTTATGGGGGCCTTAGTGCAGTTTTGAAAAAAGAGCAGCATAACTGGGTTAAGTAGAAATAAAAGAACTAAAATAAAAGAACTGCGATTGGCCATGAATCCTCCAGGGCTTTGGTCTAGGTCATAAAATTATCGGAAGATGTGGAAAAAACATGAGGGCTCAATCCAATTATGTTTGAAAAAAAGTCTCAGAAAAGATCAATTTGATTAATGAAGCAGACCGGAATTTGAATTTGATTCAGATTTTTTGACGTCACTGTCCTGATCGATTTCTTCATGCCACTGAGCTAATCGTTCCAATAAGCTGGTTTTCGCTTGCTTGATCGCTTCAAAGATATCGTTGTGATAAGCTTCAGCTTCTAGCGTCGTGCCGTCTTCTTCTAGGACGATAGCGATTCGATGTTTGTATTTTGAAAGCTCCTCATGACTCAGGTTTTCGTTGTTATGGCCTTCATCGAAATGATTAATTTCGGCATCGGTGGAATTCACGTGAATCTCTTTAGGGTCTCGTGCGATCACCATAATAAGGGTTTCTGGAGTGACGTAGGGATTAAAATCAGCGACTTGCTGGTAAATGTAAGATTTAACTTCGGAATCGGTTTCAATCAGTCTGGAATAATTTTCCGCATCCGGCGTAACGGTTGCTTTTTTCTTTCTCGTTTTAGCATTATCGTAAGACATAGGGCCTCCAGATAGATTCGTACGCTGTACAATCATTATACTCAAAAATTCAGTAATTTTCTACCTCTCCGGACCTTAAAATTTATTTCGAGATCAAAGTGTTTAAATTAGTCATTAACTAAATTAAAAATTTTGTGTATCAATAAGAGATGGATTTAAGTCTAGTTGAACTTCTGAAAAATAATTCCTGGAAAAATGTATTAAATTCAGAATTTGAACAGAATTATTTTTTAGCTTTAGAAACCTACTTAGGCCAAGAACAAGCAAAAAATAAAATTATTTACCCCGCTCGTTCAAATATTTTTGAAGCCCTTAATTTGTTAGATCTTCATCAAGTAAAGGTTGTGATTTTAGGACAAGACCCGTACCACGGGTGCGGTGAGGCTCACGGACTCAGTTTTTCTGTTCCCCGAGATATCAAAATTCCCCCTTCATTAAGAAATATATTAAAAGAATTAGAATCAGATCTGAAGATGACGCTTTCTGATTCGGGGGATTTAACAAGCTGGGTAAAACAAGGAGTTCTTCTTTTGAATAGCGTTCTGACGGTAGAAAAAGATAAGCCGCATTCTCATCGAAAGCGTGGATGGGAAACTTTTACTGATAAAATTATATCGGCTGTCAGTCTTAAAAACGATCACGTGGTTTTTATTTTATGGGGGAAGCCCGCGCAGGAGAAAATAGGTTTGATCGATTTGAATAAGCACTTGGTGTTGGAAAGCGTGCACCCTTCGCCTTTATCATCATACCGAGGATTTTTTGGATCTCAGCCCTTTTCCAGAGCCAATACGTGGCTAGCCAAGCATAGTCTGTCACCGATAAATTGGATGCTTAATGGAAAATAAGCTAAATGCTTTTAGAAATTCTTTTCTGAGCTTCTTCTTGATTTAAAAAATTCACCCCTAAATCTAATCCATTAATCCAAACTATTTCTGCATACTTTATATGAGTTTTTTGTAGCGTTTTTAAATCAACGGTAATTTTAAGTACATCTTTAGGGCGAGGCACAACTTGTGCGTTCAGAATCTTCAATGCAGCCCCACTGGTAGATAAATTTTCTAATTTGCAAAATATTTTGTCAGTGCGGCCATAAATTTCAACATGAACACGTTCTTGAGTGCGAAATCTTTGAGCCGTTGTATTTGGTTCGTAAATTTGGTTATTCATATCGGATATATCGGCGCATTTTTTTCAGTTTTTAACTCGACCGACGGCCTGATCTCAGATCAATTAGATTTTCAATACAGAGACTTTTTCTAGCTTTTCCATGTGATTCAACAAATTATCTTCTGTTTTTTGAATGTCGCTCGAGATTTGCGCCGATTCAATGGCCAATGACTGGGCTTCATGTCCGGTAGCCGTCAAAAGTTTCCTGTTCAATTCAGTTAATTTTTGATTATTGGTAAACAAAAGTGCTTCTGCTTTTGAAATTAGGCGTTCGAGATCTTTAATTTCGCTATTTATTTTTTTTTGCTCGTCTTTGAAATTAAATTTTTTAACCTCATTAGATTTCACATTTTCTCGAGCCGAGTTTTTATCTTGCTGATCTAAATTTTGAAAACGTTCTTTCATAGCGCCATGCTCAAGGCTCCAGACATAATCATCATAGGTGCCCGGATACAGTTCTACATGACCATTCCGAATTTCTAAAATTTGTGAAGAAACTTTTCGAATAAAAGTACGATCGTGACTGACGATGATAACCGATCCTTCAAAATCAGCTAAAGCTTGCGCCAAAGCATTCACCGTGTCGAAATCGAGATGATTTGTCGGTTCATCCATCAGTAAAACAGGTTTTCGTTGCAAAAGAATTTGGCCCAAAGCGACTCGAGTTTTTTCACCGCCCGAAAGAACTTTAATTTTTTTGTAAATATTATCTCCGGAAAATAAAAGTGATCCGGCAATGTTCAAAATATCCTGAGCCTTACAGTCTTTATGAGCTTTCTGTTGCAAAGCTTCAATAACCGTATCCTCATTGTGTAAATCTTCTGTTAAATGCTGCGCAAAATAGGAAATTTCAACATTGTATCCATATTTTAATTCACCATTGATCGGTGAAATACGGCCCGCTAAAGATTTTAATAACGTCGACTTGCCGGCGCCGTTGAAACCAACGATTCCAATTTTTTGTTTTTTCTCGATACGCAAATTTACTTTTTTAAGAATGACACAATCATTATAACCCAGGTCAGCATCGGTCAGCGAAAGAATCTCTTTTCCCGTTGAAGTTGGCTGAGGCAAATTAATGCGCGCACGAATCGGTGCCGCCTTAATTTCAATCGTCTCCATTTTTGCCAACTGTTTCACGCGACTTTGCGCTTGCTTAGCTTTAGTGGCTTTGGCCCCGAAACGATCGATAAATTCCTGCAGGTGTGCCCGCTTGGTTTCTAGGTTCGCAGCTTGTGCCATAAGTACTTTTTGAATTTCAGATTTTTGTTCGAAATAATCATCAATATTTCCGGGATATTTCGTTACGTCCTCTGATTCGACTTCTAAAGTGGCTTGAGTGGTACGGCGGAGAAAATCGCGGTCATGGGAAATAAGTAGAAATGCATTTCGATAATTTTGAAGAAATTTTTCTAAAGCTAAAATACTTTCAAGATCTAAAAAATTTGTAGGTTCATCCAACATCAATAAATCGGGTTCGAGTCCGATTAAATAAAGTAATTTCATCCTCATGCGGAAACCTCCGCTTAAGCTTGACAATTTTTTTTCAAAATCCTCATTGGTAAGACCTAATTCAAGACCCAGTTTTTTGAGTTCCCAAATACCCGTGGTGCATTTTGATTTAAGATAATCTTCCGCAGTTTCATCAAGATTCCATTCGGATTCTTGTTCGAGATAACCAATCCTCAATCCATTAGATTTTGTGATTTCACCAGAATCGAAATGTTCTTGGCCGACGATAATTTTAAATAGAGTGGTCTTGCCGGCGCCGTTGGGTCCGATCACGCCAACGTGTTCTCCTTGATTGATGGAAAACTTAACCCGATTGAACAAAACCCGCGGACCAAAGGTTTTTGTACCGTTAAATACTTGAAACAAATTCACGATACGCCAACCTTCATTTTCGAAATTATAATGTCATGGCTTTTTTTAGATTACTGTCGATAGCATCTAAGAAAGGCTCAGTGTTTAAATATTTATCGGCAGGAATTTTATCACCGTAGATGCAGACAGCTAAGTCTTTTGTCATTTTTCCGGATTCTACTGTTTCGATGCAGACTCTTTCTAATGTTTTCGCAAATTTATCCAGAGCTGCATTGCTATCGAGTTTGGCTCGGTGCTCGAGGCCACGTGTCCAAGCAAAAATGGAAGCAATGGGATTGGTCGAAGTTGGTTTACCCTGTTGATGCATGCGGAAATGACGAGTTACGGTTCCGTGGGCGGCTTCGGATTCCATGGTCTTACCATCTGGAGTAATTAAAACTGAAGTCATTAGACCTAAAGATCCAAAACCTTGAGCAACCGTGTCTGACTGAACATCGCCGTCATAGTTTTTACAAGCCCATACGAAATTTCCACTCCATTTTAAAGCGGAAGCAACCATGTCATCGATCAATCGATGCTCGTAGGTAATTCCCGCGGTTTCGTACTGGGTCTTGAATTCGGCTTGGTAAATTTCTTCGAAAATATCTTTGAAGCGACCGTCGTATTTTTTTAAAATAGTATTCTTCGTTGAAAGATATAAAGGCCATTTTTTTGCCAGGGCCGTGTTTAAACATGACCGGGCAAAGCCTTTAATCGATTCATCCGTGTTATACATTGCTAAGGCCACGCCATCGCCTTTAAAATTATAAACCTCGTGAGAAATTGTTTCTCCACCGCTTTCAGGTTGAAAAGTAATGGTTAACTTACCCTTTCCTTTTGTTACGAAGTCTGTAGCCCGGTACTGATCTCCAAAAGCGTGGCGACCAATGCAAATCGGAGCTGTCCAGTTGGGAACTAAACGAGGAACATTTTTACAAATGATCGGTTCGCGAAAAACAGTTCCGTCAAGAATGTTACGGATTGTTCCGTTCGGAGATTTCCACATTTGTTTTAAATTGAATTCTTTTACACGCTGTTCATCGGGGGTGATGGTAGCGCACTTGATGCCCACGTTATATTTTTTAATCGCTTCCGCGGCGTCAATTGTCACTTGGTCATTAGTTTGATCTCGATGCTCCATGCCTAAATCAAAATATTTAATGTCGATATCAAGATAAGGAAGAATTAATTTATCTTTGATAAATTTCCAAATGATACGAGTCATTTCGTCGCCGTCTAATTCAACTACGGGATTGGCTACTTTAATTTTTTGCATAGGTCCTCTTTCGTTAAAAACAAACGTATGCTTTTATGTCTGGTTTTGCACCGTCTAACGCTTGATATCGTAGAGAGAAAGGGCTAGTTTACTCTCATGGTAACAAGCCTCGTTCGGTTCTCGCAAAAGCTACCCGGTTTAAAACAGTTTCCGCCGGAAACCATTTTGTTTTACGACCGAAAAACTCTGCAGCATCCACAGATCAAAAACTGGATTTTGGGTTTTAAATATAAAATTGCACTAAATGCGGGCGAGTCCCTAAAAACTCTTCATTCGTACGCAACTACTCTTAATCAGGTCCAAAAAATGGCTCAAACTTACGGTCTCGGGGGCTCGCAGCTGACCTTCGTTGCTTTAGGTGGTGGTTCGGTAGGCGATTTTGCTGGTTTTGTTGCATCTACTTATCAGCGAGGACGAAAATTTATTTCTATTCCGTCGACATGGTTGGCGGCGATTGATTCAGCTCACGGCGGGAAAACAGGATTAAATTTAAATGGGGTTAAAAATCAAATCGGTACTTTTTATCCGGCAACTGAGATTCATATCTGTGAATCCGTCCTTAAGACTTTGCCACCTCAGGCTTTAAATGACGCCTTCGCTGAAGCTTTAAAAATTTGTTTGATCAATCGGCCTGGATTATTTTTTAAAATTTCGAAAACGCATCGATCACTGTTTCAGCATTTGCCGCAACTTGTGAAAGCTAAGTATGACGTTGTTAAAAAAGATCCGCTCGAGAAAAAAGGTTTACGAAAACTTCTCAATTTAGGCCATACTGTCGGGCATGTTTTCGAATCCATGCACGATTTGACTCATGGCCAAGCCGTTTTTTTTGGAACCTTGTTTTCATTACGATTTAGTTTAAAAAGAAAATTTATTTCGTGGGATGAATTTCAGTTTATCACGGAGAAATTATTTTCGATTCAAGCCGTGATGACCTATCAAGAAGCCCTTCGTATGCCCACGAAAGGCGTTCGAAATAGATTGATGCAAGATAAAAAAATAAGTTCTCATCAAAATGTTGATTTTATTTTTGTGCGAGCGCTGGGGAAAACGTTTGTTAAATCAATTCAAGTTGACGAAATAATTCAAGAACTTTTAAGGCAACAACAGGAGCTCTGATGTTTAATTTTCAAGGAAAATTAGATATTTCTAAATCATGGATGAATCGGGCGTTGATCATACAATCGTTTGACCCCGTAAATCTTATCATCGAAGGAAGCTCCTCATCGCAGGATGTTATTTTATTACAACAAGCTTTAGCTGACTTGAGCAACAGCAAAAAAGAGTTTCACGCAGGCCTGGGTGGAACGACATTTCGATTCTTAGCCTTGCGCGTATCTCGTCACGTCGGTGAATTTTTTATTCATGCCCAACCAGCACTTTTAGCGCGTCCTCAAAACGAACTTCTTAATATTTTTGAGCAGCTCGGCGTGCAGGCTAGATTTGAGACAGGTGGACTTCGAATTAAATCTCAAGGCTGGAAAGAGCCTCAGGGAATACTTAAAGTCTGCACCAATGAATCCTCCCAGTTTTTATCAGCGGTTTTGCTATCGTCGGTTAATCTGGCTTTTGATTTACATATTCGCATCGAGGATGAAACTATTTCCGCTGATTATTTTAAATACACATTACATCTGCTAAGTCAGTGTGGAATCAGGGCTATTGAATTCGAAGATTCCATTTTTGTTGCCAAAGCGCAAAAGGTAAATCCGAGCGTATTAATTGGGGAAGTTGATGTAAGTTCGGCTTTCAGTTTGGTCGTAGCTGGAATTTTCGGAGGCATGGTCAAAATCGAAAACTGGAATAGCCAGACGCTTCAACCAGACATTCAATTTTTAAAATTTTTTCAACGAATGGGCATTCAATATGAAGTGCAAGGACAAAGTTTCAAAATCAATCAACAACACGATTATAAAAACTTAAGTGCTAATTTAAGCAGTTGTCCGGATTTATTTCCGGTGCTGGCTGTTTTGTGCGCTTTTTCAAAAGGGGAAAGTCATCTTTACGGGGCGACTCAATTAAAATTTAAAGAATCAGATCGGATAAAAAAAACCACGGAGCTTTTAAAAAAATGTGGGTTTGATGTCCAGGATTTGGAAGATGGAATTCGGATAAAGGGCGATTCTGATCAGAAATTTTCTTTGCAAAAAGAAATCGTATTTAACCCCGAACATGATCATCGCATGGCCATGGCCGGAGCTATTTTAAAACTGCGGGGAATTCCGGTGCGTCTAACCCAGCCTGAAGTCGTCAACAAAAGTTACCCTCAATTTTATCAACATATTGGTCTTAATTTATGAAACGTGTTCTCATGGGTCACCGCGGAGTCGGAAAAAGTTCTTTGCTACAAAGACATGAACAATATTTTCCGGGCATACCGTCATTTGACTTGGATCTCGAAATCGAAAAGGAAATTGGGAGAAAAGTCTCCGATATTTTCAGCCAGGACGGAGAGACCGCATTTCGTCGACATGAATTAAATATCTTTCAAAAAATTATCACCGGTGATCATTTTATTATAGCGGTTGGCGGTGGTTTTGTTCCCACTCAAATTTCACCCGATATCGACGCTATTTTTGTTTCCCGTCGAACGGATGAAGACGGGCGTCTATTTCTCAATCGGCCTCGAATCCACCAGGATTTAAGTGAACTCGATGAATCAATAAAGCTTTACCAGGATCGT
>JACMMZ010000091.1 GCA_014378775.1 Pseudobdellovibrionaceae bacterium | reverse complement strand
GGCGACATCGACTCGACATGCACCATGGACGATCGTAGCATCTGATAACAAATGGTACCGAAATTACGTTATTTCTAAAACTTTGGTTCACGAACTTGAAAAACTAAAAATGTCTTTTCCTCGCGCCAAATAAACGCGAATATGTTTAATGAGTCCCTTTGATGATCTTGTTTTCTCGACAACGATTTATCAGGACTAGGATCGGTCCGAGCGGGCTTATTTGATTCAATTAATATAAAAATTCCAAAAAGCTTGAAATAAAATGATAAGGCTGATAGCTAGTGCGAACCATTTTAATTTTTTTGAATGAATATCATGTCGTTTTACAAAAAAGAATGACGCAGTTAAAATCAGTAAAGACTCCAAAATAAAATCCATCCAAGGATGAGCATACAAATTAGTTGAATCACTGCTCATATAAAAATAATCTAACGGCAAATGAAGTCCCAAGCTCAAAACGCCGAGATACAAATGAGTCCGTTCAAAACGAAAAAGTGAGCCTATAGCCAAAACAGCAATCAAACAATATAAAAGGCCGATGTCGGCGTGATAATTTAAAGTTGTATGAAACAATGATGACGTCATCATAAGTAAATCGGGTAAAACGGCGCAAAACGAGAGATAGCTGAGTAAGCCTTTTTTACGAGGTCGCGTGGCGGCAATAGCGATTGCGGCGGCGTAGTGTCCAACAAACATTTTATTCTGGCCCTGCCAAATCGAATATCAAAATAATAAAGAATGGTAAAAGTAAGCCGATTAAATAAAGCATAAGTAGCGATCCATTTACGGTTGCGGAGTATTTTGAATCTCTTTATATAAGTGAAATATTGGAATGAAGTAGACGGTTGAAAGATCTTTCTGAATTCCATGGCGCGCATAAGTTAGATGACCACTCGAAAGTAAGTTTCCGTCAGAGTCTTTAATCGCAAAATTTCCAAACGTTTTGCCAGCGAGGGTTTCATCATAATTAGAAATTATATTTAAATTGAAAGACAGGCAGTTTTTTGTATCCATTTTAAAATTGGCTGAGCTTTGATTTTCGACGGCCTGATAAGTTGTTCGGTAGCTTGAAGAGCACTGAACTGAAATTGAATTTCCAGTTGATGAATCGATATTAATATTAAGTGTAACAATATTTTTTACCATCGGCAGGTTCAGCAAGCCTATTTGATGATAATTTAAATAGGCTAAAGAAAAATCCGTTGGATTATAAAAAAGCTGATAGAGTTCCGAATTACCTAATTCTAAGTTTAATGTGAATAAGGCAGCTACAGTCTTACGGGATGCTGAGGACTCTCTTTTGAAAGCTAAATCCCGCGCAATTTTATATATTGATTCATGTATAAAAAAAGCAGCGCGATCAGTTTCAGACAGCGCTTGATAAACTGATCGCGATAATTTTAAAGACCCGTCAAATTCATAAAAGCCGATCGGTTCAATGGCGCAGCCCTCGGGAACCACGACGGCATACTCTGCCCCGAGATCAGTCGTTGGTGCCATGCCCACGCCCGAAGGCAAGAATACAGATGATTCTAAAACCTGTACGGTCGTTTGTTTGATCAGTTGTTTGAACATCGGATCATCGATCTTTGAAAGTATGCCGAGTATCTGATCTTTCACCGGTGAGCTCGAGCGGGGTATGTTATAGTTAAATCGAACAGTGCCTTCGTAAAGATCCAACAGCTGCGCGGAAATAATTTTTTTATTATTGTCTCTGCAAACGGCCGCTCCGCCGCCACCGCTGGATTCGCCGCCGGCAATGACGATCAAGGATTTGAATAATGTAATGATAAATAGTGTGCGGTAAGCGTTTTTCATGGTTTCCCCTTGGTAAAAAATAACCGGCATAACTTCGATAGCCATAACTATTAAAGGTTTGTACCGGAATTTCCAAACAGTATTCTAGCTTCTATAAATATTCCAATTATTTATAATTAAAAATTGTTGTTAATTATAACTTTTAATTATAAATATATCGGGCTATTAACAATTGTATCTATATGAGTGAGGTTATGTGTGAAAAAAGAGCATTTTAATTTATTCACAGAGGTCAATTATAAAGAAGCGCTCAAAAAGCTTATCGAAAATTATACCGGTGAAAGACGGGGTTTACAAACCCGCTTAGCGAAGGCTATAGGCTGCCAGCAAGCTTATATTTCTAGAGTCCTGTCAGACAATGCTGATTTAAATCAAGATCAAGCTTTTGCTGTATCTCAATTCTTTGATCTGGATCAACTTGAGAGAAAGTATTTTTTTCTTTTAGTGAATTTTAACAGAGCTGGAACGGAAGAGTTACGGAACTACTATAAATTTCAAATCGAAGAAATTATTTTGCAGAAGATGACCTTGAGTTCGCGCATCAACAAGGGTGTCGCAATCAACGATTCCATTAGATCGATTTACTACAGTGATTGGATTTACTTGACGGTGCACATTTTAACTTCGATTCCTCATTTTCAAACGATTCATTCGATTTCTACAAAATTAGATTATCCGCAAGAAAATTTACTTAAAGTGTTAGAGTTTTTGATTGAAAGTGGTCTCGTCAAAAAAGAAAAGAATCTCTATAAGCACGTTACGGGAAATTTACATTTGGAAAGTCATTCGCCGTACATAAAAAATCATCATGCAAACTGGAGGTTAAAAAGCATAGAAAACGTCAGCCGCAGAAATCCTAAAAGCTTACATTATTCTTCAGTCATTTCCTGTAGCGAAAAAGACTTTCAAAAAATCCAAGATCATTTGGTAGCAAGTATCAAAAAAATCCGAGAAATAGTTAAAGATTCAGATGAGGAAAAAATTTATTGCTATGCCATGGATGCATTTGCCATTTAAACGCAGGTCAGGCTAGGGCCTTTTATTATTGTGGTATTCCTATGGATTATTTAGAATCTCGAAAAATTCCGCCGAATTTATCGAGATCTTCACATTTTTATTCGAGCGAACTTGTTCTTTTTTAAATAGTTTTCTAGGAATTAAAATGCGTCCGCCATTGGGTGTTTCCATTTCCACCTGGCTTTGAGAAAAATTTCTAATTTTTCCTTCAATCTCTACGTGATCAAGCATTGCCCAGCTCACCGAGCAAAAACTAAAATAAAAAATGAAGCTCAAAATAAATTTAGTTGGCATTTTTTTCATTCGAAATTGAGCTCGGATAAACTCTTTGTATGAGCGCTGGGCGAGAGCCGCTTTGCTGCGCGCATTGAGCTACGGAAATGGACGGGCAGGCTTCGGCCGGCTTTCGGGGACAGCTGACGCGGTACTTGGCGCTGACGAAAGCATTCGCCTTAGCGCGATCGATAAAAATTTCCCTTTTATCCGAATAAATTTTAAGGGCACGGCATTTAAAATCAGCTGAGCAGGTCGTCGGCGATAGTCCACCCTGGATACTTCCGTCGCAGCCTCGAAAATCAATGGTCAGATCTTTACTATTTCTCTTTTCTTTGAGTTCTACGCTACCGATAAAATCCCATTTTGTCGGTAATAATGCGAGCGTGTAATTTAAGGCGGGATGCTTTTTGACGAGGG
>JACMMZ010000090.1 GCA_014378775.1 Pseudobdellovibrionaceae bacterium | reverse complement strand
TGTCTTCGCGCATCCTTGTAAGATCAAAGCCGTCACTAAAACCGTAAAGTATAATTTAAACATAATCCTCCCATTTTTTAAGATCATTTTGTACCTTTTACCGTGAATACAGGATCTCACGATTTCATATTTTGATCAAATTTTTGATCAGTAAATTGTAAAATATATATTTTAATTAATGATTACAATAATTTACAATGTCTTATTTTGAATCATAAAAAAATGTATTTTATTTTTGTGATCATTATTCGTATCGACCTAGGGCGAGTCCATTCACTTTAAATCGCATCAACCCGATACGACGGTATGACGAAAATAATAATCCTCGCGACTCTTTTTTTAAGCCCTTTGATTTCTTTCGCTCGAAACGCTTTCACGCTGACGCCGTCGCAGCAGAAAGTGGCGGAACAAGTTGTCAGTATTTTTGAAAATGATACGCCTCGCATTCAGTACGATTACGTAGAGAAGCTTAAAGATTGGAAAGAACGTGGGCTGACATTTGGACGCTCAGGTTTCACCAGTTGCCAAGATGGATTTCAAGTTCTACAGCAGATTCAAAAATCAGACCGCGCTCATGAATTAGTTCAATTTCTACCGCTGATGAAGTCAGCCGCCGACGGAAGCATTTCGTGTTCCAGCAGTGTTCGCTCACTCCAAGCCCGAAATTTTATTTCGCTGTTCAAGAAATACGGCAACCAGATCCTGGTTAAAAAAGCTCAGGATGATATTTATCAATTGCGCTATTTAAATCCAACATTGGAACTCATGAAAAAGTATAACCTCAATCATTTCTGGTCTTTTGTGGTCCTGCTCGACACGTTCATTCAGCACGGCGAAGGAGACGATGGAATCGAACTTATTTTGAAACAAATTTCAGTCAAAATTCCGCAAACCGATTCACAGGAATATGAATGGATTCAAATTTTTCTGAACAAAAGATACATGGTCTTAAGCACGGGCGATGCCGAATGGCAGCAGTCAACACCGCGAGTAACCGTGCTCCGACAACTCACCCAAAAATATTTTTATGCATCGGCTCCAATTATTCAAATCAGGTCCAGTGAATACGGTGATTTTGATTTAACCTTGGATCGAAAATAAATTTAATTGGCATCGTCAATCGCTCTGAATACATCTAAATCAATTGGCCCCGGTCTTAGTTTATAATCAGAAATTTTTACCGTGAGTAATTGCTCTAAGGTTTGTCCCATCTTCCATTCAGGATGACGGCCTATCTCAAAGCGAAATATTTGTTGCCCTTGGTACCAACTCACTTTCGCATTGTCATCACGACAGCTCGTTGAATTCGAACCCCAGCGATGCTCGACACAGTCAAAGGGATCATAGGACATTTTGTACAAATTATCCATGACGTCCACTAAATCAATATACTTGTCGCGCTCGTTAGAATCTTTATAATTTATGGTACAGGCGCGAAGTGATTTCTCTATGCTTTTTTTCATATCACGCTTGATCGCCTTGGAATTTGCGTAATCCATAAATGAATCGTGATTTTTTACTCGCGAAATGTATTCCACTGCTTTATCTCTGAGCTCAAGATAGGACATTTTTAGCCGAGCATCACGAGAAGCTGTCGCATAATTTTCCCAATCTCCGGTGGCGGCAAAAATATTCAACGGCAGGCGATCAGGATGAAGTTGAAAAGCTAATCCGGCTTTTTGTGCTAAGTTCACCGCTTGGACACGATTGTTGGCATCTACGCAAATGGATTTAATCATTTCTTTTAATTCTGAAATGGGATTAATTTGGAGAATCTTTTCGTTCGAAAAAAGCTGTCTTCGAACGTATTCATAATAATTAATGTCACCTGAAATTTTTGAATTGTATTGGTCCAAACTAAAATCAGTTAAAACTTCGTTAGGCAAAGCTAGGATCTTGCCATTGCTTAACCACAACGGTCTAAAATTTTTAAAGCCCGACCCGATCCCCGAAGAGCTCCGTGCAAATTTATTACTATAAGTTCCTCGTGAAAGAGATTGATCCGGATGGGCATCCATAAATAGAACCCGACCGTCTGGAGTGACTTCGTAAACGACGGCAACGTGACCGTCAGGATCATATAAATTTGTTCCCGGTTTAATACCCGCACGAGAAATAGCTACGGGATAAAAATCAGGTTGCAAATTTACGGCGGCTCCGACCCCATTGGTCCGCATGGATGCACTGGAAACTGTATTAATCAAACGATCAATTTCTTGATAAAAGTCAACGGGTCCCGGTGATTTTTGATTCAAATCATTGCGCGAAACAACGGTACTCCCGAAATCACTATAGCGTTCATCTTTTGTTGCGGTGGGTTCAATCACTTGGGTTTGTGCGACATAACTAAATGGTAAGTGATTTTTCCAGGAAAAATATGCTCGTAGAACATAAGGGAGTTTTCCGCAATCGGCCTTCCAAGTGTAATCTGGACGATCGCCCTCTTTCAAAAAATTCGCAGCACTTTTCATACATTCATCAACGCTACCACAAGCAGATAATCCAATTGATTGGACGAACCGACTGTACTGGGCTTCGTCATTTATATCCCAATGATCTTTTTTGATGCTCCACTCTGAAACTTGAGCAAGCGAAGTTGCGTGAAAGGCCAAAATAGCAGATAATATTTGAATTTTGAAGTATCGCATTTTATTTATTTCCTTCACTTTTCCATTCATCAATATTTTCATCATCGGTTGGCACGATCTGCTGTGACGCCTGCTTCTTTTTATTTTTTCTCTTTGATTCTGGCGGATGATAAGGCTCAACAATGTTTTCATCAGGCAAAGTTACATTTCCGATAACGTTTCTGATATGATAATGAGCTTCTTCGCGCCCGATCTCGGTCAATTGTTTCGAATACATTTTTTTTCTTAAGGTGTAGTCAACGGCATTGGCTAATTGCCTGGGCGTCATTTGCTCCCAACTCAAGTGGTGCATTGATTTGTACTTATAAATTCCTGGAATGATTTCTTGGCCAGCGTTGTAGACAGCATCGGATAGCAGCCAACCGACATGCAAGGGCACGACGTCGGTTTGGATTGGCTGAAGGCAAGATCTTTGAAACTGTTGATCTGTGCTGGCGTTGTATTTTTGGGATAAACGGATATCTTGAGGTAATTGATCAAACAGCTGACGAAGAGTATAAGCTTTGGCCTTGATCCCCACGCGATGGTCCGCACAATTTGCCGCAAAATTTTGAGCGAGTAAATAGCGGACATACTGAGCTCGGCCTTCGTTGCGATTGAGTTTAGCCTTCAGACATTCATCATCGAATCGATGGCGACGGGCACAACTTTTTTGATGCCGGGTGATCCAGTCAAGTTCTCTTGAAGCATTCTCGTACGTGACCCCGCTTCCGTCCCCAAGGTGATGTTTCTGCAGCATGAATGCTTTATGTTGTTGTCCGTCTGAACGTAATTTTTGAATTCCATTGTCATAAAAAGGTTTGACGTGAGCGGCTCGGAGAAAATCCCCAGCACAAACATCTCGGCCCGGATTTTCTTTTTCAAAAGCTTCTATTTGAGCAAAAGGCCAATTGATTTTTTTCTTCATTTCTGGAGTTTCATTTTTGGCCCAGTTACACCATTCGATCAAATTAATTTGACCTATCCCGCAAGACCAGTTTCCAAAGTCTTCCGAAATACCCATATCTACCATCGAAGATTCTTGTAAAAGGGCTCCGACTAAAACTTGTGGGGGCATATGATTTTGAGCAGCGGCTTCGTAAACGGCGTTAATTTTTGATTTGGCATCCCGTGCGCCGTTCAAAAGTAACCAATCTCCTTCAAAACCTTCATCGTCATCGTTTAAAACTCCATTATTTTTTTTAAAGACCTCTAAAATGTCTTTATGAAAACCAAAGCTATCTTCAACGATTCGGTCTTCGGGAAAAGAAGGCACAGCTTCTTCCACGCAGGCCACCGGAGGCTGATAGATATTAATATCAATCGGATTAAAAGTCACTTTTGATCGCCGCTTAGCGTGAACCTGAAGCGAACTAAACATCACGATAACTGAAACTAGAGTGAAAAGCTTAAATGGCATAAATACTCCCGTAACCATTAACTTTCAAAAAGCACTCCAATCCAGCTCAACTATACTGCTTAAAGATTCTCAATATGAGATTATTTACAAAAAAAGTTAGTCAGCACGCAGCTGTGATTAATAAAAAAACTATTTAAATTTAACACCGTTCTATGATAAATCTCGCTTATGGCAAAATCAAAAGAACCTCGATTCTCGCAAAAAACATTAGATTTTCTCGTCAAAGCCGGCCGGCAAAAAAAGCCTGACTGGTTACAAAAGAATGCGGATGATTATGAAAACCATGTACGGGCTCCGTTCATTGAATTAGCGCAAAAAATAAAATCGGCACTTCAATCATCGGTTCCGGATTATCATTTTCCCAGCAAAGGCTTAGCTCGATTGAAGCGACCCGATTTTAAAGTGGCTGGTGGACAAACTCAGTTTAAAGACTGGCTTTCATTGATCGCCACCCGTCCTTCGAAATCGCGCTTCGAAAGTAATCCCCATTTGTTCTTTGGATTATTTCCCAACCAAGAGTCCAAAATTTTGATTGCCGGAGGTTTATGGCAACCAACATCAAAACAAACAAGGCTCATTCGTGAAGCGATTCATCAAGACGCTGAACCCTTTCATAAACTTTTTAAAGACACCCTGTTCAAAGCGCGATTTAAAAAAGGATTCGAAATGGAGCACACGGCCTCGCGGGTTCCGAGGGGATTTCCCGCGGATCACGAAGATATTGCTTGGATTAAACTAAATCGGTTTGTGGTGTTGAAAGAAATATCGATCAAAGATTTTTCTTCCCCCAAATTGAGCGAGTCGGTGATCAAAGATTTTAAACAAGCTTTGCGGCTCAATCAATTATTAGAGCGTGCTCTTAAGATTTCAACCCCAGACGGTCGTAACGTTTCTCGATGGCTAAAATAATCACTCCGAACAACACCGCGACAACAACTAATACGCTGTTTAAAATTGGCTCTGTCCCGAAAGAAACTTTAATCAATATAGTTGAAATGACAAAGCCCGAATTTCGAATCACCGTGCTAAAACGATCGGTACGAAGAAAAGAGATCAGCAGCAGCAATACGTCAGCTAATATCAGTATCGTAAAAAAGTGATCAAAGAAAATGCCATCCAGCGGCGGGGCGCCACTGGTAATCGGGGATGAATTAAAGAAGTTTCGATTAAGCCAATCAAACAAACTGTAAGACGCAATCACCACCAAAATCGGAACGAGCAAAGTTGCAATCCAATTTTTCATCCGGATAAAAAGAGTAGTCGCTTTCGAAAGTTCCGGCACTATTTTGGTTTTTTCATCTTTTTGCGGATTAAGGCTGTAAAAAACTAGAATCAGGACAAATAAAATAACCGTAGCTAGTAAATCAAAAGTAAAAGCAATATCCCCTTTGACCGAAAACCAATCTGACGTAAGCTGGAGATGTGAAAGATCTTTAAAAAGTCTTCGAATCAAAATCAAAGTCATAATTTCATACTGCTTACCGATATAAACGGTGATGGATTTTGGTAAGTAATAAATCAGTAAATAAACTTCGTAAATCAGAATAAACGAGAACGGCGTGTAAATCGCGGTAATAGGATTTTTAAATAAACCGGACGTTTCGCTGATTTGTAAAAAACCAAAGTCGACTAAAAAAATAAGGCCAAGGTGAATAATGAAACTGGCTATAGCCGTCATTAATATAATCACTTCGACTTTATTTTTGGTTTTTTCAGAAAGAAATTTCAAAAACAAAAAATCAAAAATCTTTGCACTGGAAGAGCTAACGGCTTTGAACATATCTAGACCTCACTGATCCGTTAGCCTAGCCCGGATGTAAAATCATTTCAATTAGACTTTGGAGTCTTTTTCTTTCAGGTAATCCAAATCTTAAACCTTTCAAATTGAGCTTTCAAAATTGAATTCGATGGAAGTCTATCACGCGATTACTTTGTTCTATTGACAAAAAACCGTTTTCCGAGAACATTCCATACGATGAGACTCAAAAATATTTTACTTTGGACATTTATCGGTGCTGCTTTCGGCTTAGCCTTCGGGGCGATTGCCGCTTTTTTCCAAAATGGACCCACTGTTACCGCGGGTATGCTAGAATCTTGGTGGTGGTTTGCCATCGCCGGCTTATTAAAAGGGGCCACCGATCCTCAAAAAATATCATAAAATACAATTATGTTTATTTATTTGGACCTACATAATTATGCTTAAGCCTAACCTCAAGCCCGCTCAAAAAAAAGTAGTTGCGCGTTAGTAAGTACTGGGGCTAAAGTTGGGCTTGATAACAAAAAAACCAGGGATCATCTCCCCAGAATAGGAAAGTACAACTATGACAAATCTCAGTTCCATGCAGTATATGCTTGTATACAACACGTTCTCGTTCACTATCGCAGCCATGTTCGCGTCTTTTATTTTCTTTATCGCTGCGCGCTCGCAGGTTGGAGAAAAGTACCGTCCCGCTCTTTTGATTTCGAGTCTCGTGGTCGCCATCGCGTGTTACCACTACTTCCGAATTCTGAACAGCTGGGAAGCCGCATTCACATTAACCAATGGTGAATACGTTCCATCAGGCAAACCGTTCAACGACGCATACCGGTATGTCGACTGGATGTTAACTGTTCCCCTATTATTAGTCGAATTGATCGCCGTATTAGCTTTACCTAAAAAAGACCGTGAAGGTTTATTCGGTAAGTTAGCAATCGCCGCGTTCTTGATGATCGTATTGGGATACCCTGGTGAATTGACAACTGAAATTGTACCGCGCGCGATCTGGGGAACACTCAGCTCAATCCCGTTCGTGTACATCTTGTGGGTCCTATGGGGCAAACTGGGAGCAGCGCTTTCAAGTCAGCCACCACACGCACAAGTTTTGATGAAAAACATCCGTTTGTTACTTTTGTTCACATGGGGTTTTTATCCAATCACGTATATGTTCCCAATGTTCGGAATTTCCGCTCAATCTTCGGTCGTTGGAGTTCAGATTGGTTATGCCATTGCAGACGTTTTAGCTAAAGCGTTCTACGGTGTTATGATTTACTGGATCGCCTTCGCTAAATCTGAAGCTGACGGATCTCTTCCAGCTCGACATTAATTAAAGTACCGCAATAAAAAATAAAAAAGACAGTGATTGAACATCACTGTCTTTTTTTTTGCTGCGCATAAAAACTCAATTGGATTGATAAAACCGTTTCATCACAAAAGAATGGGAAACAGATAAAGCCCCTAATAATAAAAACAAGTAAGACCAAATGTTTTGAAGGTTATCAAAGAAATAAACGGTGCCGAGTAAAAAAAATGTGGCAATTCCGCTGTAGGGTGCTGCCCTTTTCAAATAATCCTTGGTGGTCCAACGAAGTATTTTTTTTTGTTGAGCTATCGTATCCCACGAATGCCAAAAACAAAAAAAGGTCAGAAAACCGGGAATCAAGGGCAGTTCCCAAAACATAAAACAAAGTAATAGCGTCCAGTAGCGACGCGGGATCTTTCGACTTAAAGCTTTTTCTTCGTAACCCGCTAGCACATGCGATGCGAAAACAGCCAGCAAACTTAATCCGACCCCAAAATAAATTGCCTGAAGATTGGTAATAAATTCCCCGAAAGTGGGATTTCGCAGTAACTTTTGAAGAATCGGACGCGTCTCATCCCAGTGAAAAAACGGCGCGATCAATGAAACCGAAATCCCCCACAATCCAGCTAAGATACGTACTTTGATTTGATCACGCGAAATTTTAAGAGCGCGCAAGAATTGATTTTCACCGAAATGATCACCCGAGACAAAAATAAATACTACTAAGGCTAATAAAGGGCTGATCAGCCACAGAATTAAGAATATGCTAAAGCCTAACAAATAATAGCCGTAAAATTTGGCCTGGGAGCTTGTGGGATTTAAAAGGTGATCGATGGCTCCGTGAGAAATCCCTAATACAAAAAGTCCCATCACTGGAAAAATCCAAAGCGGTTGTTCCGTCCAACCACCTTCGTAGAAAAAATGCGTGGTCCAGTTCAACGTGATCAGAAAAATTGAAACAAATATAAAGGGATGGTGCAAAACTTTTTGCCCGAGGGAAGTTTTTTGATTTTCGATGGATAAATTTAAAGTTGAAATGCGGTCATACCCCATCCGACTGACGTAGGCCGGACAAGCCTCAATCAGGGTAGGTGCAGAATCAGTTTGAAAAATCGAATTCCATACTTTGAGCGCGCAAATTTGTCTGCCGGATACTGTTTCAATCCGAACCTCTTTTTTTGTTTCAAAAACATCTCGAATGGCTTCAGAGATGATTTCAAGTCGGGAATCCTGACTTAAATGAAAAATCGGCAGCGATCTATTTTCAGTCTCTGGATTAAGCATCAATATTTTTTCTGAATTGGAAGCCGTAGACATAAGTTCTTCAGCTTTTTTAAGCGCGGCTGATCCAACGCCGATTATTACATGATCATACATCATAGCGAAAATCCTCTCGTCGAAGTTTTCCGGCCTTTCCAATCTGTATTTTTATTCCAGTAATTTTTTAAAATGAGACCGGCAAAGTAATCAAGCACTACAAGTGACGGTCCCAGAAAAATAAAATCCATGATTGATCTGAACAATGTTCGGCCAAATGTCAGCGCGACGAAGAATCGTATTAAAAATAGAATGCCAATGAGTAAAAATGAAACTGCGTCCAGTTGAATTAATCGAAAAAAAGGATAGAAGAAAAATAAATTTAAAAATAATAATAATAAAATAAAAAAATACGACTTTCCGCCGTAGATTCCGACTAGATTTTTCGAAAATCCTGCGATCATCTCTGACCAATTAGGATACATATTTACCGTCAGATCTTCAGTCGCTATCACCGGTATGATTCCGCCTAAAGATTTTTTGATCATGGCTTTTGCCATTTGTACATCTTCAATCACATGAAGACCTAAGCTCTGATGCCCGCCTGCTGCAAAGTAAGCTTTACGACGAATCGCCAGCCATTGTCCGTTTGCAACCTGCATGGCCGCGAATTGCGATCTCCATGCAAATCTTAACGGAAGACTTAGCGCAAGGGGAATTTGCATAATCCACGGTAAAACAAGTTGTTCTAAAAGACTTGTAGCCTGAATTTTTGGAAAACAACTTAATCCAGCGGCCTGAGGATATTGCTGAATAAAACTCAATGTGCGTTCAATCACCAGAGGGGATAAAGTCACATCAGCATCACAGAATATTAATATATCACCCGTGGCTTTGAGCGCCAGTTGATGGCAAGCAAAATTTTTCCCGCTTAATCCTAAATCCAAATGCCAGGGTTCGCCTTGAATCACTTGATAAGAAATGGCGCTTTTTTCAAAAAGCTTCAAGGCCACATCTTTCGTATTATCTTCAGAATTATCATCTAGGATTATAATTTCGAAATTTTTGAATTGAGATAAAAGTAAACTAGGAATCAAATGAACCAGATTATGAGCTTCATTTCGAGCCGGAATCAAAATGCTCGCGCTAGGTAAAGTGGATTGAGATTTTGTTTTTACACGCTCAAGTCTAAAGGCCGTCAAAAAATTAAGCGCGCTTAAAGCTAAAAAAATGAGAAGCACCAGCAGAACTAAGCTTTCCAAGGTGTGTTTTCCAATCGGTAAAGATTCTTGACCCAGTCACAACTGATATCATCGAGGTGTTTTTCGGTTACTTCTGCTAAACTGACGGAATAATCTTGATCAACTTGGCTGAGCTGCACCGATCCGACCTTGATTAATGCGGTGGGATTCATAAAACGAAAGGGTTCGATATAAAATGCAGCGGATAATATCTGCACCGGGTGTAGAGTTTGAATTAATGTGTTAACTCCAGGCTTAAAGACCAAGGGCCGTAAGTTTTGAGGCGTCAATTCACCTTGTGGAAAAAAACAAACAAAATGGTTTTTTAATTCGTGAAATATTTTTAAATTATGGCTCCTATCCTTGGGAATCAAGCCGACCGCTCCGCACAGTCTAAAAAAAGGTCTTTTTTGAAGTTCACTTTCCAGCATTACGATTTTAAATTTTTGATCTGTGTTTAATTTTTTAAATATCTGATAAGCAAAAAAACCATCCCACCAACTGCTATGGTTTGCGATCAAAACGATAGGCCTGTCTAAAACAATTTTATTTTCAATTTTGGAAAGATCTATTTTCACATCGTGAAATGATCGTTTAAATCTTACCGCCAGATAAAAATCTAATAATTTAAAAGCCCAGTAGCTTACCAGGTTCATTTCTGTTCAGTTTTGAAAAAATGGCGAAGACCACCCGTTCGTACACTGATCCAAAAACAAAGCGCAAACACGATTAAAGTCGCCACCACTGAAGTCCACAACTGGCCGGCTATCGAAAAACCAATCGGCAGCATCAAGTTCACGGCATAAAATTTTAATGGAAACTGATTGTCGTTCCATTTGGCGGGTATTTTTAAACTCTTCAATTCAAAACAGCCCAGAATCAGAATGCCGGTAAAAAGCCATCCAACCAGATTCTTAATTGGTATTTTTAATAACGGATTTGCGACCTCTTCCCAAATCCAGAACGACGTCAAATGGCTCATGGCCGGATCAAGCGTTAGATCCCAAGTCACAAGCAAAACGGAACCCAGTAAGGTTTTTGCGAAAGGCCATCGGAAATCACCTAAAATTTGTTCCGCGATCATGTAGCTTGAAAAAGCCATAAAAAACCAACTTAAGGGAATAAGTATCGGGACTTGCCCTGCAATCTTCCAACCCAAAAATGAAGAATACGAATATTTACCGAAGGGAATCCCGTAAGTCGTTCCGCCGTATTCCATGATAAAACTGATTACTAAAGCCACTAATAAATGAAAATACCATTTTTTACCAAAATCTTGATGACACCGAAATGCCATCACCAAGAAAGCCAACAAAATTTGGCTTTGTGCGAAGAACGGAAATGAAACGGCAAAAATAGGCGGCGCCCAGGAGAAATGGCTGAGCAGTTGCGGATTCAGAACGAATGTGGCGTAGCCGAAAATAGAAACTGCATTGATTATAAATAAAAGAATCATGCCATCAAATTAACGTGAAAGCCTTGTCTCATCAACTTTATTTTTGCTAAGATAAAGACTATGATGGGTTTAATCAGTGCTCTTTCCATTTTTGTTTTGTGGCTTTCAACTCTGATTGCAGCCTTCACCTACGTGCACGTAGCGACCCCCGTAGGAATCCTAAAATATATTTGGCTGATCCTTTTGATTCAATTTCTTTATGTGGGCCTATTCATAACTATTCATGATGCCTGCCACGGCACGGTGGCACCAGGAAAGCCCCAAATTAATCTATGGCTTGGGCGAATTTTTGCTTTAATGTACGGTGGTTTAAGTTTCGATATGCTGAAAAGAAAGCATTCTCATCACCACGGCTTTTCAGGAACCGATGCTGACCCTGACTTTCATGCTCCGGACCAGGCTTCTTTCTTGGCTTGGCTGACTCGATTTTTTAAAAACTACATTTCACTCAAACAAATTTTATTAATGTGTGGGGTGGCGCAGATTTTAATGCATGTCTTAAATATCCCCGAAATTAATGTTTTGGCTTTCTGGGCCGCACCTTCGATTTTGAGCATCCTTCAACTTTTTTATTTTGGAACGTATCTGCCGCACCGTAAAAGTGAAAGTGGGGCATTTGCCGATCAGCACCGGACACGTAATTTTTCAATCTCTTACGCAGCTTCTTGGCTAAGTTGTTATCATTTCGGAGCTCATCATCACACTCACCATCTTTATCCCGCCGTACCGTGGTTTCAATTGCCCGTTATCTTGTTTCAAAATGGGATCAAATCAAAGGTAACCTCGACTTCAAAAAAATCTGTTTTTTAAAACAGAGGTATTTGAATTCACTTTCAGATTGAATTCCCGCCAAAAAAAACGGAGGCTATTCTTTGACCAAGGAGTCCAGCCTATGAATATAAATATCACTTTGATTTATGCCGCAATTTTGGCCGCCATTTACGTGGGTCTTTCGATTCGCGTGATAAAACATCGCTTCGGGACCAAGACTCTTTTTGGAGATGCCGGGCATCATGATCTTAGTATCGCGGTCCGCACCCATGGCAATTTTGCGGAATACGTTCCGTTTTGTTTGATCTTGATCATGGGCGTAGAGCTTCGCGACTACTCGGCGCTAACGATTCATATTTTAGGAACAGTTTTGATCGTGGCACGACTGAGTCACGTTTTTGGATTGAAGGCGAACAAAGGGGCTGGTTTAGGACGCCCTCTGGGTGTGATCGCGACTCTTCTATTAATGGTCACAAGCTCAGTCTTAATTTTAATCCGGTCATTCTAAAAAGAGCCTGTCCATTGTTTTTACAGTCTTGTAATTTTAACCTCTGCTAATACGGCTCGATTTGCTTAATGTTTTATTCTGACTTAGACTGCGCTCTATGAAAAAACTATTAATACTCATCGCGTTTTTCAATTTAAGTTCACTTGCGGCGCTTGCTCAACCCACCGTAACGGCCTGTATCTGGAAACCTTTTACTAACAGCACCCGTTTTTTAGTTCCCGTTATCCAAGATCAGAAAAAATCGGTAGACTGTAAAAACGCCGTCCAAAAATATGTCGATGCCGTGAATGCTGACAGTGATCTCAGATCCATGATGAATGGCGCCACCCTGCCCATTTCGGCAGAATCAACTTCTGAAATTTTTAAGTCGATAACAAAACAACCGCGTCCACAATTTATTGTTAATGCCAATGAATTCAGTCAAGTTTCTGATCCAGCTGATTTTACCATGACGAACATCAGCCAAAAATTATCCAAGGCCGGCGCCGATGTAATAGCCTTACCTGTCGCGGCGGATTTAGCATTAAATGCGGATCAACGCCTTCAATTTCACGAACTCATCGCGAAGCATTTTGATGCGATGATGTCATTAGGGGGTCAGGATATAAACCCCGCGCTCTACAAACAAAATTTGACGACGGCTCATCGCGAAGACGTGCACGTGACCCGTGATGCGCACGAATCACGAGTGATCGATTCTTATATTAAGCTTTCACGTGGCGTGTTCTATGCCATTTGCCGTGGACATCAGTTAGCAGCGGTCACTCAAGGGCAAAAACTTTATCAGGATATTTATACGGAAGATATCTTCACACCTAAACGAACTTCCACTCCGCACACCGGTGGCACTTGGCATCCGATCAGCTTAGATCCAAAGTCGATCTTATTGAAATGGGTTTACACCGATTTAGTTGATGGCAAAAATATACTTTGGGTTAATAGCTTTCATCATCAGGCTGTCGCCTACCCGCTAAAGACCACCGCAGGATTGAAAGATTTAATCGTGACCGGGTTCGAACAAGATGATGTGAAACTAGAATCGCACAAAATTATTGAAGTGATTGAAAGTTTGGATGGCCGGTACATCACTATGCAATTTCATCCGGAAGGCATGGATGAAGACCAGCACGACAACGGAAGTCAAATCATGGCCGGTATGGTTCGTCACGCTTTAAGCTTGCGCCCTTAATGAAAACTTTCACAACCTGGAAAATTTAAATTAAATTGTCCGCGCACAAAGCAAGTCGCCAAAGAATAGACTTGCTGGCCGTAATTAAATCCGACCTCGGCATAAACAGAACCATTCTTTGATACTTCGCACGGAGATCCATCTGAACACATTTTTCCACCCTGATTTCCGGTGTTGTTTAATCCAATAATTTCACCGGTGGCCTGATTTAAAATTGGCGAACCCGATGTTCCCCCGACAACTTCACACCCTGGTCGGCTGTAGCGAAGCGAATCCTGCCAAATGTAATCGCCTTCAATTAAATTATAAACCAGGGCCTCTATTTGACAACTGTAAGATTTGTGAAGCTGTCCCGATAAAATAACGATGGAGTCTGCGGCTTTTGCTGGTTTTTCAGATATCAGTAAAGCTTTTGACCCGATACGTTCTTCAATTTCTT